>CAXNKP010000294.1:0-3941 GCA_964202815.1 Stagnihabitans sp.
CGCCATATGGGTCTGGCGTTTTGGTGGCAGGCGATGTTGACCAAGGGGTTCCAACCGCCGGACATCAGCAGGCAATCGGTGTCAATCTTGAATGCACCGCCCGCATGCGTGCCCGAGATTTGGGTCAGGCCATGACGGCCTTGGGTGTCGGTGACGGCGGCACTCAAGTAGACGGGGCACTCTTCCACGGTCGAGGCATCAGCACGGCTGTCCAAGATCGCCACGACCTGCACGCCCGCGGCCATCAACTGGCGCACGGCTTGGCGAGCGTGATCGTTGTTGGCAAAGAGCGTGATCTTTTGACCGGGCACAACGCCAAAGCGGTTCAGATACGTCAGGGCCGCGGAGGCGAGCATAATGCCCGGGCGGTCGTTGTTGTCAAAGGCGATAGGGCGCTCCAAAGCGCCGGTGGCCAGAATGGCTTGACCCGCTACGATACGCCAAAAACACTCGCGCGGCAGATGCGGGGCGGCGGGCACATGCAATCCCACCCGTTCAAGGGCGGCGTAGGTGCCTTGGTCATAGGCGCCAACCACAGTGGTGCGCGCCATCAGGCGCACGTTCGGCAAGGCGCGCAGTTCGGCCAAGGTGGCGTCAACCCAAGGCATCCCAAGGGTGCCGGCGTCAGACAGCAGGCGGCCCCCCATCACACTGTCTTGCTCGGCCAAAATCACATCGGCCCCGGCACGGGCGGCGGTAAGTGCTGCCATCAGGCCCGCAGGGCCAGAGCCGATCACCAAAAGATCGCAAAAGGCGAAGGCCTTTTCATAAGACGAAGTTTCATTTTGCGGCTTCAACCTGCCAAGGCCTGCGGCACGGCGGATCAGAGGTTCGTAAAGCCCTTCCCAAAAAGCGCGTGGCCACATGAAGGTTTTGTAATAAAATCCAGCGCTTAAGAAGGGTGCTGCCAGATCGTTGACCGACAGCAGATCATAGCGCAGCGAGGGCCAACGGTTCTGGCTTTGCGCGGCCAATCCGTCATAAATCTCTTGCACGGTGGCGCGGGTGTTGGGTGATTGGCTTGCGCTGTCGCGCACCTCAACCATAGCGTTGGGCTCTTCGGGGCCTGCGGTCAAAATGCCGCGCGGGCGGTGGTATTTGAAACTGCGCCCGACCAGACGCACGCCATTGGCCATCAGCGCCGAGGCCAGCGTGTCACCCTGAAAGCCGGAATAGATTTTGCCGTCGAAGGTGAACGAAACGGGCTTGGCGCGGTCGATCAGACCCTTGCCTGCAATCCTCCTGCCGCACCGCCTTTGCGCGCGGCGACCAGTTCGGTGGCAAGCACGGCATGGGTCACGGTGTTACGGGTGACCAAAAGCCACGACCCGCAGCCAGTCTCATGATACCAAAGGTCCTTAGTCACCCCCGCCGGGTTGGTGCGCAGGTGTAACATATCATCCCAAGCCTCGATCAGCGCGCCTTCTGCGGGGCGGTTGAGGTAATCTTCCGTGCCGAAGTAATAAAACTCACGCCGGTCACGGGTGCCGCACAGCGGGCAGGTCAGGCGCATGGGAATGCCCTTTCAAAAGAAGAAAGCAGGGGCGCTGCCCCTCGGCCTGCGGCCTCACCCCGGGATATTTGGGCACATATGAAATCCCCTTTCATATGTGTAAAAATATCCCCGCCGGAGGCTGCTAGGTGTCGCATAGGGTGCAGGTGTGACAGGATCATCGCGGCCCCTTAGTGCAAATTATGTTGGCTGCCGGTGCCTTCTTCGTCCATCACATGGCCGGTGCGGAACCGGTCAAGGCGGAAGCGGCGGGCGACCTCGTGGCTTTGGCCGGTGGCCATCAAATGGGCCATGCACCAGCCAGAGGCGGGGGCGGCCTTGAAGCCGCCGTAGTTCCAGCCAGCGTCGATGAACAGGCCTTCGATATGGGTCTTGTCGATGATGGGCGATCCATCGGGCGTCATATCCATAATCCCCCCCCAAGACCGCAGCACACGGGCGCGGGCCAGCATGGGCATCAGGGTCATCCCCGCCTCCATCACATGTTCCACCATAGGAAGGTTGCCGCGCGAGGCGTAGCTGGAATACATGTCAATATCGCCGCCAAACACCAACCCGCCCTTGTCCGACTGGCTGATGTAGAAGTGGCCCATGCCGTAGCTGACGACATGATCGATCACGGGCTTCAGCCCTTCGGTGACAAAGGCTTGCAGCACATGGCTTTCGATGGGCAGGCGCATGCCCGCCATCGCGGCGACCTGACTTGACCGGCCCGCCACCACCATGCCGACCTTTTTGGCACGGATCGCACCGCGGGTGGTTTGCACGCCGATGACTTTGCCATCCACCGTATCAATGCCCGTCACTTCGCAATTCTGGATCAGATCGACCCCCAACTTATCCGCCGCCCGCGCATAGCCCCACGCCACGGCATCATGGCGTGCTGTGCCTGCGCGGCGCTGGATCAAGCCGCCGTAGATGGGAAAGCGGGTTTGATTATAGTCAAGATAGGGCAGCATATCCTTAAGCTGTGCCACAGACAGCAACTCGGCATCGTCGCCTTGGTTGACAATCGCATTGCCGCGCCGCACGGCCGCATCCCTTTGGCCATCGGAATGGAACAGGATGATATGGCCGCGCTGGGAATGCATGACGTTATAGTTCAACTCGCCTTCCAGCTTTTCCCACAGCTTCAGCGAATGGGAGTAAAATTCCGAGTTGCCCGGCAAGAAGTAGTTGGCCCGCACAATCGTGGTGTTGCGCCCGATATTGCCAGAGCCAAGATAGCCCTTTTCCAGCACGGCGATATTGGTCAGTCCATGGTTTTTGGCCAGATAATAGGCCGTGGCCAGCCCATGCCCGCCGCCGCCGATCACGATGGCATCATACTCGGCCTTCGGCGCCGGATCACGCCATGCGCGGCCCCAGCCTGTGTTGCCCAAAAGCCCCTCGGTGATGACCTTCCAGCCCGAATAGCGCATCGCGCACTCCCCTTAACCCGCGTGAAGTGTTGCGGGTTTTTGTTCCTTATTCAAGACCTTCGCGCGAAGAACTGGCCTTTAGGCGACAAGGCGTGTCGGGCTTGGGCAAAACTTGGGCCAAAGGCGCGGGCTTTGTGCGCAGATGCGCAACATTTGGTGCATAGCAGCACCTTTGCACATCTGGCGCAAAGCGCGACGCCACACTAAGTTAATGACACAGCAAAAAGGAGCCCCCCATGTCGATCCGCCCTGTCAAAAGCGCCATGCTTGCCCGCCCCACGATGGAGGGGGCCGGCGTGCATCTGCATCGTGGCTTTGGATTTGGCCAGACCAGTGACACTGACCCCTTTTTGCTATTTGACGATTTTCGCGGCGAGGCCGCGCGCGATTACATGGCGGGCTTTCCGTGGCACCCGCATCGGGGCATCGAAACCATTACCTATGTTCTGGCAGGCACTGTGGAACACGGCGACAGCTTGGGCAATCGGGGCACGCTGAAGGGCGGCGATGTGCAGTGGATGACGGCCGGCTCGGGGATTTTGCACCAAGAGATGCCCTTTGGCAACGCCAAGGGCCAGATGCACGGCTTTCAGCTTTGGGCCAACCTGCCCAAAGCGCTCAAGATGACAACCCCGCGCTATCAAGACGTCAAGGGCCGCGATATTCCCGACATCTTGGAAGATGACGGCACCGTGGTGACAGTGATCGTGGGCGAGTTTCGCGGCAAGCGCGGTCCGGTCGACGGAATCGCGGCGGATCCGCAATACTTGGACATTTTTGTGCCCGAAGGGCGGCGCAAGACCTTTAAAGTCGACACGCGGCGCAATGCCTTTGCATACGTCTTTGAAGGATCAGGTGATTTCCGCGATTCCAGTCGCCCGCGCGGCGTGCTTATGGAAAAGGAGCTGCGCGGAGAAGAGGTCAATATCCGCGATATGTCGGGCAACCGCACGCTGATCACCTTTGGCGCAGGCGACGAGGTGACGGTGCAAGCGGGCGAGAATGGC
>CAXNKP010000295.1:0-3938 GCA_964202815.1 Stagnihabitans sp.
CCGTGCTGGTCACGGGGTTGGTGGTGCTGGTGGGCGGGGCCGCGGCGGGCGTGCCCGCGCGGATGCGCGAGGCGGCGATATTGCGGGTTTTAGGGGCCACGCGGGGGCGGGTTTTGGCCAGCTTTGCGCTGCGATCAGCTTTGATGGGGGGGGCTGCAGGGGTGGTGGCGATGGGGGCAGGGGCCTTGGGCGGATGGGCCACGCTGCGGCTGGTGATGGACTTACCTTACCAGTTCGAGGCGTGGTCGGCCCTGTCGGTCATTCTGGGCGGGATGCTGGCCACCTTGGCGGCGGGCGTGGTCTTTGCTTGGGCGCCCTTGTCGGCGCGTCCGGCGGCGGTGCTTCGGCAGGCAGAGTAGCGCTGGCCGCGCGCCGCTCTGCCGCAGCGATTAACGGGTCTGGTCGCCCAGCCAGTCGCGGAACGCGGCCACGACATCGGCCTGCGAGTCCACCAGATATTGTGGCGCGGGATAGGCTCCCGAATGCACATCTTGGGCAAAGCGCGTCATTGCCTCGATCCGCAGGGCCTGCAGGCGGGCGTGTTCGGCGGCGAAATTGGCGTAGACCTTGGCATGGCGCGGCACATGGCCGCTGTTTTGGCCCAGCACATCGTCGGTGAACAGATATTGCGCATGGCCACCAGCCCCTGCACCCATCGAAATCAGAAACAGGTCGGTATGCTCGGCGATCGCTTGGGTGATGGCATGGGGCACCACCTCGATCTCGACGGCAAAGGCGCCGGCATCGGATAGGGCCACGCATTGGTCCCACACCCGCTTGGCGCTGTCGAGCGTTTTGCCCACGGCTTTGAACCCGCCCGTCCATGTGGCCTTGGACGGGATCAAGCCCACATGGCCGCAGACCGGAATGGCATGGTCCGCCAATTCGCGCACGGTTTTGAGCGAGCCGGAACAATAGACCCCATCCGCCCCCGCCTTATACAGCGGCAAAGCCCATCGCAGAAAATCATCTGTCCCGCCGATTTCATAGAAATTGTCACCGGGAAAGGCAAAGGCAGGGGGGGCGACCTCGCGAAAGTGGCGGTCGTGGATCATGGCGGGGGGGATTGAGAATATCTCTACTCCAGCGGCTGCTGCTGCTGCCGCCTCGTCCAGCGTTTCCACGCGCAGCATGGCGTAGTGGTGGCGGCCACGATTGGCCATCAGGTCGGCGACAGTCGGGCGTTTGGCCAGTAAGACACCTCGATAAAGACGCGTGCGCCTTCGACCTTGGTTTTAAAGGTTTTCAGGTTGATGCAGACGGGCGCGCGCTTGGCCTCGCCTGTGCGGTAGTCAAACTGGCCGTTGTGTTTGGGGCATTCGATCAGGTGGTCCATCACCAATCCATCGGCCAGATGCACGTTCTCATGCGTGCATTTTCCCGCCGTTGCGTAAAACTTGCCATCAGGGGAATGGTAGATCGCATAGGTCGCCCCCGCATGGTCAAAGCGGATCAGGTCTTCGGCGTCGATATCTAAGGTGGCGCAGGCGTCAATCCAAGGCATAGGTGTGTCCTTTGTTCATTCAGCGGCGGTCTGACCCAGCGCGCCTTCGTGGAAATCCATGCGGTAGGGTTTAGCCGTCACGGGCAGATCGCGCTTCAGGAAATAGTCTTCATAAGCAAATTGTCGCCGTAAAGCGGGCCACATTTCCCCAAAAGCCGCGCCAATCGAGGTGTTCGGGCGCGGCAGATCGTGTTTGATCGCCTCATGTAGGGCGGGCAGGGCGTGATAGGGCACCATGGGGAACATGTGGTGTTCGACATGGTAGTTCATGTTCCAATAGATAAAGCGCGAGACGGGGTTCATATAGACCGTACGGCTGTTCAGCCTGTGGTCAATGACATTGTCAGCCAAGCCGCCATGCTGCAACAGCCCCGTCATCACATGATGCCAAGCACCGTAAAGGCGCGGCAGGCCGATCACCATCAAGGGCAGGATTGACTGCATCCAAACCGCCAGCGCCAAGGTGGCGGCATAGATCGCCAGCGATATCCGCGCCACGCGCACCACTTTGGGCCATTCGCTTTGCGGCACAAAGGTTTTTTCGGTGGGGTGCACGCCGATGACGGCGTTGTAAACCAAGCGCGGAAAGAAGCTGATCACATCGGGCACACCAACAAAGGCCAAAAGCAGACGGGCAAAGGCGGGCGGGCGCATGATCGCGATCTCGGGGTCGCGGCCCACGATGTAGGTGTCGGTGTGGTGGCGCGCATGGCTCCACCGCCAGGTGGCTGAATTGCGCATGATCATGAAGCTTGCGATTTCATAGACGGCATTGTTCATCCAAGCCGTCTTGAAGGCGGTGCCATGCCCCGCCTCATGCCAACGCGAGTCTGACGCGGACCCGTACAGCACCCCGTAAGCCAGCCAGAACGGGATTGACCACAGGCTGGGCCAAAGCGCTATCCCCATGGCCGCAAAGGCCACCATGCAGCCATAAAGGATCGCTGTATCGCGAATGGCGGGTTGGTCAGAGCGCTGCATGAGGTCTTTCATCACCTTGCGCGGCACTTGCGTGTGGTACCATTCCGCAGCGGCCAAGCCGATGTCGACGGCGCGTTGGCCGTCTGGCCCCAGCAGGCTGTAATCGCGTTTGGTCATGATCTCTCCCTTTGCGCCCTTGGTGTCATTTAGGGGCAGACGGCTTTGCCGCGCAACGATGGACCTTTGGGGGATCGTCATATATCGTCAGTGGCGAGCTTTCAGATGACGAGAAAACATCATGGCGCAGCGACTGGGATTTCAAGACCTCGCCAAGGCCGCAGGCGTATCGGTGGCCACTGTCGACCGCGCCTTGAACGGGCGGCAAAAGGTACGCGCCGATACGGTGGCGCACATCGCCGAGGTGGCGCGCCAGTTGGGCCACCCTGCCGCCCTGCGCTTGGCGGGGGTGAACGCCAACCTGCCCGCGCTGCGCTTTGGGGTGGCTTTGCACAAGCAGGGCCAAGATTTCTACAAAGCCTTCGCCGAGGAATTGCACCGCGCCGTGGCCGATGCCAAAGGTGTGCGCGGCCAACTGGTCTTGGAATTCGCCTCGGGCCAAGCGCCGTCAGAAATGGCGCGGCGCTTACGATCCATGGAGGGGCGCTGCGATGTCTTGGCGGCGACCGCGGTCAACCATCCTGAAGTGACTGAAGCCGTCCAGCATCTGCGCGCGACGGGGATGCACGTTTTTGCCCTGCTGTCAGAGTTTGCCGAAGGGGTACGCACGGGGTATCTGGGCTTAGACAACCTCAAACACGGGCGCACGGCGGGGTGGATGATGGCTTTGGCCGCCAAGGGGCCGGGGAAATTGGCGATTTTTGTGGGCGGCCACCGCTGGCACGGCCATGATCTGCGCGAAACCGGCTTTCGCGCCTATCTGCGCGAAGCGGCACCCTCGCTAGAGGTGCTAGAGGCCCAGATCAACCTTGAAACCCGCCAACTGACCTACGAGGCGACCCAAGCCTTGCTCTCCCGCCACCCCACCTTGCGCGGCATCTACGTCGCGGGCGGCGGGATGGAGGGGGCGATTGCCGCCCTGCGCGAAGCCAAACGCCCGGATGTGGCGCTGATCGTGTCGGCCTTTACGCCTGAAAGCCGTGCGGCTTTGGCTGCGGGCATCGCGACGATGGTGATCGACACGCCCTTGGAAAAGCTTTGCCGCGCGTTGATCGTCCAAATGACGCGTGCGGCCCTTGGTCCCGCCCAGATGGACCATGTGGCGCTGTATCTGCCGCCCGATTTGCATGTGGGCGAATCGGTATAAGGCGCAACTGGGGTAGCAAGGCTGCGCTTTTCGCAAATAAATCCGGCCTCGCGTGGGTGCCGCGGGCGTACACTAAGCTGCGCGCGATGCGGGGTGCCCTTGGAACGCCCGTTCTGTTTTTAGAATTTTCTGTTGATAATCCCCAAAAATGGAATATCAATTCCATCAACACAGGGCAAAATCGCCCAC
>CAXNKP010000296.1:0-3930 GCA_964202815.1 Stagnihabitans sp.
AACCGCCGAAGGGATATCTCAAGCTCCGTGCGCAAATACCCCTCAGAATTGTCGATCCGGCGCGGGGTTTCGTTGACGACACTGGCCTTGGTGGCAATCGCCACCTGCGGTTTGCGCAATCCCAGCCAGTGGCCGATGACATCCTCGGAAACGCCCATGCCGTAGATGTTGGCGGTGTCGATAAAGGTCATCCCCGCATCCAGCATCGCATCCAAACAGGCAAGGCTTTCGGCTTGATCGGTTGCGCCAAAGATGCCGCCAAAAGACATAGTTCCAAGGCCGATGGCCGAGACTTGCACGTTGCCTAGGGCGCGGGTTTTCATGGGTCAGCTTTCCAAAAATGCGGCTTGCAGAGCAACTTCGACCATCGCGCCGAACGATCGTTCGCGTTGGTCGGCAGGCAAGGCTTCATGGGTCAGGATATGGTCGGAAATCGTCAGCACTGCCAAGGCGCGGCGCTGATATCGGGCGGCCAAGATGTAAAGTTCTGCCGCTTCCATTTCCACGCACAAGGTGCCGTGGCGTTGAAGCTGGTCAGAAAGATCCTGCCGTTCGTCATAAAACGTGTCGGACGAGTAAATCCCGCCGACATGCACCGGAACATCCAAGGCCAATGCCGCCCGATGCGCAGCCCTTAACAGGCCAAAATCAGCACAGGGCGCGAAGTTCAGCTCTTTAAAGATCTACCGCGACGGCGACCCGTTGGTCGAAGCCGTCTGCGCCAAGACCACATCGCGCACCTTGACATGGGGCTGCAAAGCCCCCGCCGATCCGATGCGGATCAGCGTTTGCGCGCCGTAGTCGCGGATCAACTCGTTGGCATAAATCGACAAAGACGGCATCCCCATTCCGCTGCCGTGGATCGTTACCTTATGCCCACGCCATGTGCCGGTATAGCCCAGCATCCCGCGCACTTCGTTCACCAGCACTGGGTTTTCCAGAAACTTTTCCGCCGCCCACCGCGCGCGGTACGGGTCGCCCGGCAAAAGAACGGTTTCGGCGATGTCGCCGGGTTTTGCTCCGATATGAAAGGTCATTCTGCGCTCCTGTTTGGCGCAACCTACCCAGAGGCGGTGGTGATGGCTAGGTCACTGTCACGAGAACGCTGGTTTTATCGCCAGAGTAGGATACAGGGCCGCGGCACCATTTGTGGTGTCATCTTAAGCCACAGGTTTGGCGGAATGGGCTTCGAACACCTCTGCGTTGAGGCAAAACGTCGCCTCTTGCACCGACGCAACATCACCCTGCGCCAGCAGCTGGCTGCACTTGGTCCGATCACGGCAGGTGCTGCAGGTCGACAAGATTTCATGGTAGGCTTGATTATTCCGTTGAAGTTCTGCCGCCGACACACCAAAGATCGCGGCCATATGGGCAACACGGCCCGCAATATCGGCGGGCAACCGCGAAAAGGCCCAAACCTGATCGCGGGTCATGCCAAGGTCGTCTAGTTCACGCGCGCTCATCGCGTCTATTTCTTTTGCATCTTGCCAGCGAGTCATAAGAGTCTTGATACGATCGAACATGGGGCCCTCCTGTGTTTGGGGGCCAACATGCAGCAAAAAGACTCGCGGCGCTTTGACATAGCGCAAAGGCGTGGGGCTTAGGCGGCTTGCGCCTTTGCGTCTGCCAGACCCACAATGTCAAACATGATGCGGTTCAGGTCGAAGTCCTTGGGCGTGTAGATTGCGGCCACGCCAAGGGCCAAAAGTGCCTCTGCATCTGCGTCAGGGATGATGCCGCCAATGATCAACGGTATCGACAGGCCAGCTTGGCGCAGACCCGTCAGCACATCTTCGACCAAGGGCATATGGCTGCCCGACAGGATCGACAGGCCAATAACATGGGGCGACACCTCTAACGCTTGGGCCACGATGTCGGCGGGGGTGTGGCGGATGCCGTCGTAGTGAATGGCCATGCCGCAGTCGCGGGCGCGGGCGGTGATCTGTTCGGCACCGTTGGAATGGCCATCGAGACCGGGCTTGCCCATCAACAGTTTCAATCGACGGCCAAGGCGGGTTGACACCAAATCCACCGCTGCGCGGATCGCATCCAACCCCTCTGTCCGGTTTGACGGCGCAGGGTTTACCCCCGTGGGTGCGCGGTATTCGCCAAAGGCGGCGCGAATAGCCGCCCCCCATTCGCCTGTCGTCACGCCGGCTTTGGCCGCAGCAATTGACGGCGGCATGATGTTTTCGCCCGACAGCGCCGCTTCGCGCAGGCGCAGCAAGGCGCGGTTGACGGCCACGCCGTCGCGATAAGACCGCCACGCGTGGAGCCGGGTGATCTGATCGGCCTCAGCCGCAGGATCGGTGGTGAAGATCGACGAAATGCCTGTGGTCAAGGGCGACGGCTCTGCTTCGCGGTAGCGGTTCACGCCAACCACCACCTGCTCGCCACTTTCAATCCGGCCCAAACGATCAGAGTTCGCCTCGACCAGACGGGATTTCATATGGGGGATGGCAGCGACAGCCCCGCCCATCGCCTCGATCTGGGCCAACTCTTCAAGGGCCGAGACTTTCAGCGCAGCCACCTTGGCCGCAATCGCGGGGTTGTCGTCGAAGATATCGGCATATTCCAGAAGATCAGTTTCATAGGCCAAAATCTGCTGCATCCGCAGCGACCACTGCTGATCCCACGGACGCGGCAGGCCCAACGCCTCGTTCCACGCGGGCAGTTGCACGGCGCGGGCGCGGGCGTTTTTGGAAAGCGTCACAGCCAGCATCTCAATCAAAATCCGCGCCACGTTGTTTTCAGGCTGCTGTTCGGTCAACCCAAGCGAGTTTACCTGCACCCCATAACGAAAGCGGCGCAGACGTTCGTCGGTGATGGCATAGCGGGCTTGGCACAGATCGTCCCACATCTCGACAAAGGCGCGCATTTTGCAAATCTCGGTCACAAAGCGAATGCCCGCGTTCACAAAAAATGACATGCGCCCTACCATGGCGGGAAAATCCTGCGCGGAAACCTTGGCGCGCAGATCGTCCAGCACGGCGATGGCGGTGGCCAAGGCATAGGCCAATTCCTGTTCCGGCGTCGCCCCCGCCTCTTGCAGGTGGTAAGAACAGATGTTCATCGGGTTCCACTTGGGCAGGGCCTGCGCTGTATAGGCCGCAACATCGGTGATCATCCGCAAAGATGGAGCCGGCGGGCAGATATAGGTGCCGCGCGACAGATATTCCTTGATAATGTCATTTTGCACCGTGCCTTGCAGCGCGGCAATATCAGCCCCCTGCTCTTCAGACACGGCAACATACAGCGCCAAAAGCCAAGGGGCCGTGGCGTTGATTGTCATCGAGGTGTTCATCTGCCCCAAGGGAATATCAGCAAACAGCGCACGCATATCGCCCAGATGGGCGATGGGCACGCCCACTTTACCCACCTCGCCCCGCGCTAGGATATGGTCGCTGTCATAGCCCGTCTGGGTCGGCAGATCGAAGGCGACCGACAGGCCGGTTTGCCCCTTGGCCAGATTGCCGCGATACAGCGCGTTGGATGCAGCGGCGGTGGAATGCCCCGCATAGGTGCGAAACAGCCAAGGTTGATCTTTTTGCATCTGCATCATCTGGCCCCGCGCGCCGAACTTGAATCGGCTTAGTAATTTTCTTTCGTCTTGCGCTGCATAACAGCAAGTTTTGGCAAGTGTCAATTCGCTGCATCGCGGCGCGAGAGGCATTTGCACCCCGCTTTCGCCTGTGGCATTCAGACGACATGACCCAAACCATCCCGATCCCGCTTTGGCTTTTGTTGCTGATCTTGGCCTTTGCGGTGACCTCTTTTCTGTCGAACTTCCTGTTCCCGTCTGTGCGCTGGTTTTTCCGCCGCCGCATCGAACGCTGGGTTACACGGTTAAACGAACGGCTGGATCGGCCCATCGACATTTTCAAACTGGCCGCACGCCAAGACCGTATTGCGCGATTGGCCTATGACCCG
>CAXNKP010000297.1:0-3929 GCA_964202815.1 Stagnihabitans sp.
CAGAAAGATCTTGTCCAATTGCCAGCCGCGTAACGTCAGTTCAGCCAGAATAGGGGGGGCTTCGGGCACATCGACGACGGCCGTTTGGCCGGTGGCGCTGTCGCGGATCAGATAGGCGTAGTTGTCGGTCAAGCAGGGGATTGTCACAAGTTCCAGCGCCATTTGGCTTCCTTTTTCGGCCCTGATGGGCAATTGCTGCAGGAGAGTTTATAGATAGGTAATGTGGCCCTGAAAGGCTTTGGTTTCAATGCATCTTGACGTGCTCGACCTGCGGAATTTCTATTATCGCACCGCCCTTGGCCGCGTGGCGCAGCGTGGCATTCGTGAGCGTGTGGTAGAGATGTGGCCCCCCATGGCCGGCCAGACCGTTGCGGGTTTCGGCTTTGCCGTGCCTTTGCTGCGCCCCTATCTGGCCCAAGCACGCCGCGTTATAGCCCTGATGCCCGCGCCGCAAGGGGTGATGCCTTGGCCCATGGGCGAGGCCAATGTCAGCCTTTTGTGCGAAGACAGCGAATGGCCGCTGGCCACGGGCTTTGTCGACCGATTGATTCTGATGCACGGCTTGGAAACCTCGGACAACGCGGCCGCTGTGCTGGAGGAATGTTTCCGCGTGCTGGGCCCAGGGGGCCGCGTTCTTTTCATCGTCCCAAACCGCTTGGGCCTTTGGGCGCGCGGCGATGGTACGCCTTTTGGCTTTGGGCGGCCCTATTCCATGGGCCAGATCGAGGCCGAGTTAAAGCGCCACGGGTTCACGCCCGAACGGGCCATGACGGCCTTGTTCGCGCCACCGTCGCTGGGCCGATTCTGGCTGCGTAGTGCCAGTTTTTGGGAATGGCTCGGCCGCGCAGCCCCTTGGTTGGCGGGTGGGGTTTTGATGGTTGAGGCGTCCAAGCAGATCTACGCCCCCAAGCGTGGCGGTTTGGCCGCCAAGGTCCGCCGCCCCCTGCGAGCTATTGACGGGATGCCCGTCGCCCAGCCTGTCCCACGGTCGGAATAAAGCGCCACAATTTCAGTCAAATAGTAGCCTCTGTCAGGACTGTTACAATCTTGTGCTAAATCCCCATCAGCACACCTGAAAAATCTGCCGGATTCTTGGTTGCGAGGTGGCGGGGCCTCTGCTATGGACGCCGCAATCTCACTAAGTTGCATACTGTGCGTGTGCATCAACACAGGCTTTTGATCGGACCCTTGGGTGGATCATCCGGCCTTAGACAGCGGAAGGGTTGACGTGTCGGAAACAGCATCCATCTCCCTCAGCATCGCCGGGCGCTATGCCCAGGCCCTGTTTGAATTGGCAAAGGAAGCCGGCGCTTTGACAGCGCTGAACGCCGACGCCACAGCTTTGGCCGAGGTTTTGACCCAAAGCCCAGAGCTTGCCGCCATGATCGCCTCGCCCGTGGTGGGTAAAGACGAGCAAAGCGCTGCCATGGCAGCGGTGGCGGAAAAAATGGGCTTGTCGACGCTGACACAGAACACTTTGGCGCTGATGGCGCAAAAGCGTCGTTTGTTTGTTATTCCCCAGTTGGTGCAGGACCTAAAGGCCCGCATCGCCGTGGAAAAAGGCGAAGTGACGGCCGAAGTAACCTCTGCCAAAGCCCTTACCGCGACCCAGCGCAACGCGCTCGTGGCCTCTTTGAAGGCAAACGTCGGCAAGGACGTGATTTTGAACGCCACCGTTGATGAAAGCCTCATCGGTGGTCTTATCGTGAAGCTCGGCTCAACCATGATCGACACCTCGGTCAAAGCCAAGCTCGCCGCACTCCAGAATGCAATGAAAGAGGTTGGGTGATGGGAATCCAGGCTGCTGAGATCTCTGCGATCCTGAAGGCGCAGATCAAGAACTTTGGCCAAGATGCCGAAGTAGCAGAAGTTGGTCGCGTGCTGTCCGTCGGTGACGGGATTGCGCGTGTGCACGGGTTGGACAATGTCCAAGCCGGTGAAATGGTGGAATTCCCCGGTGGGATCCGCGGGATGGCGCTGAACCTTGAAGTCGACAACGTCGGCGTCGTGATCTTCGGTTCTGACCAAGACATCAAAGAAGGCGATACCGTCAAGCGCACCAAGTCCATCGTGGACGTGCCCGCTGGCGACGGCCTTTTGGGCCGCGTGGTTGACGCCCTTGGCAACCCGATTGACGGCAAAGGCCCGATCGTGTTCGCCGAGCGCCGTGTGGCTGACGTGAAAGCGCCGGGCATCATCCCACGCCAGTCGGTCCATGAACCCATGGCAACCGGCCTGAAAGCCGTTGACGCCATGATCCCGATTGGTCGTGGCCAGCGCGAATTGATCATCGGTGACCGTCAGACCGGCAAAACCGCCGTGGCTTTGGACGCGATCTTGAACCAAAAAGTCTACAACGACGCCGCTGGCGACGATGAAGGCAAAAAGCTATACTGCATCTACGTCGCCATCGGGCAGAAGCGCTCGACCGTGGCGCAATTGGTCAAGAAGTTGGAAGAAACCGGCGCGATGGCCTATACGATCATCGTTGCGGCAACCGCCTCTGACCCCGCCCCCATGCAGTTCTTGGCCCCCTTTGCCGCGACCGCGATGGGCGAGTATTTCCGCGACAATGGCCGTCATGCGCTGATGATTTATGACGATCTGTCCAAACAGGCCGTGGCGTACCGCCAGATGTCGCTGTTGCTGCGCCGTCCGCCGGGCCGTGAGGCTTACCCGGGTGACGTGTTCTACCTGCACTCGCGCCTTTTGGAACGTTCGGCCAAGCTGAACGCTGACTTTGGTTCGGGTTCGCTGACCGCATTGCCGATCATCGAAACCCAAGGTGGGGATATTTCGGCCTTTATTCCCACGAACGTGATCTCGATCACCGATGGACAGATCTTCTTGGAAGGCGAACTGTTCTACCAAGGCATCCGTCCTGCCGTGAACACCGGTCTGTCAGTGTCACGCGTGGGCTCTTCGGCGCAAACCAACGCCATGAAGTCGGTGGCCGGCAAGGTGAAGCTGGAGCTGGCGCAGTACCGCGAAATGGCGGCCTTTGCGCAGTTCGGCTCTGATCTTGACGCCTCGACCCAGCAATTGCTGAACCGTGGCGCGCGTTTGACCGAGCTGATGAAGCAACCGCAATACGCGCCGCTGACCAATGCGGAAATCGTTTGCGTGATCTTCGCAGGGGCCAATGGCTTTCTTGACAAGATCGCCGTGCGCGATGTTGGCCGCTATGAAGCGGGTCTGCTAAAGCATCTGCGCACCAAAGGTGCAGCGCTTTTGGCAGACATCACCACCAAAGACCGCAAGGTTTCGGGGGATCTGGAAAAAGCTATTCGGGCCGAGCTGGACGCATTCGCCAAAGACTTCGCGTAATTTAGGTCCGGGAGCAGCAAAATGCCCAGCTTAAAGGACTTAAAGAACCGGATCGGCAGCGTTAAGAACACGCGCAAGATCACGAAGGCGATGCAGATGGTGTCTGCCGCGAAACTTCGCCGCGCCCAAGACGCTGCCGAAGCCGCAAGGCCCTATGCCCAGCGGATGACAGCCGTCATGGCGGGGCTGGCAGCCTCGGTCGGTACCAGCAACAACGCCCCCCGCCTTTTGGCTGGAAGCGGCGCAGACAAAGTGCATCTGATGGTTATCATGACCTCGGAACGCGGGCTTTGCGGTGGGTTCAACACCACCATCGTCCGGCTCGCTCGGGCGAAGGTGGCTGAACTGACTGCCGCTGGCAAAACGGTCAAGATCCTGACGGTCGGCAAGAAAGGCCGCGAACAGATGCGCCGCGAATATGGCCATCTTTTTGTCGGCCATGTCGACCTGACCGAGGTGAAGCGGGTCGGTTACGTCAATGCGCGTGACATTGCCCGCGACGTCGTGGCGCGGTTTGACGCGGGCGAGTGTGATGTGGTGACGCTGTACTACAACCGTTTCCAATCGGTGATCAGCCAGATCCCCACGGCGCAACAGGTCAT
>CAXNKP010000298.1:0-3920 GCA_964202815.1 Stagnihabitans sp.
GCCCGCCCATCTGGCGCACACCCACATCAAACGACACCCGCGTGCGGGTAGAGGGCTTTTCGAAAATCAGCGCCACCATGCGGCCTGCCAAGGGCAGATCGTCATCTAGCGCGCCTTTTGGGCGGTCATGGCGGGCGGCTTTCATGGCGTGGGCGCTGTCGATCATCAGCCGCAGGTCGGCGGCATCGGTTTTGTGCAGGTCTAGAAAATGTCTCATTTTTGTCTTTCTGTCAGGTCGCCGGGGGTTTCACACCCCCGGACCCCCGTGGGATATTTGGGCAAGTATGAAAGAGGGGCAGTTGGGGGGCATCTTAGGCGGCCTCGACCAAGGCTGCGGTTTTGGCCAGCAAGGTTAAGCCCGTGGCAATGTCGGCATCGGGGATGTTGAGCGCGGGCAAAAGGCGGATCACATTGTCGGCTGCGGGCACGGTAAGGATGCCCGCTTGGTAGCCCGCTTTGACGATGTCGCTGTTGAGGGCCGTGCATTTCAGGCCAAGGATCAAACCCTCGCCGCGCACTGCTTCGAACACAGTCGGGTGGGCTGCGACTAAGCTTTCCAGCCCTTGGCGCAGCAGGCCGGATTTGCGGGTGACTTCGCCCAGAAAGCCGTCGTCGGCGATAATTTCCATTACCTTAGCCCCAACCGCGCAGGCCAAGGGGTTGCCGCCATAGGTCGACCCATGCGTCCCCGCACCCATGCCAAAGGCCGCGTTTTCTGTGGCAAGCACTGCGCCCAAGGGAAAGCCGCCGCCGATGCCTTTGGCGACCATCATGATGTCAGGCGTGATGCCCGACCATTCATGGGCAAAAAGCTTGCCCGTGCGGCCCATGCCGCACTGCACCTCGTCAAAGATCAACAGCGTGCCGGTGCTATCGCACAGATCGCGCAGGCCCTTCAGGCATTGATCAGGCACAGTGCGAATGCCGCCTTCGCCTTGCACGGGTTCAATCATCACCGCACAGGTCTGATCGGTGATGGCGGCGCGCAGCGCGTCGTGATCGCCCCATTTCAGCTGCGCAAATCCGGGCATCAGGGGGCCGTAGCCCTTAATCATCTTCTCGGACCCCGCCGCCGCAATCGCCCCGGTCGAGCGCCCGTGGAAGGCCCCTTCAAAGGTGATAATCTGCGTGCGCTGCGGCTGGCCCTTTTCGTAATGATACTTGCGCGCAATCTGTATCGCCAACTCGGCCGCCTCTGTCCCCGAATTGGTGAAAAACACCGTATCAGCAAAGGTCTTGTCGACGAGCATCTCTGCCAGCTTTTCCTGCTGCGGAATGCGGTAAAGGTTTGAGACATGCCACAGCTTAGCCGCCTGTTCCGTCAGCGCCGCCACCAGATCGGGGTTGGCATGGCCCAAGGCGTTGACGGCAATGCCCGCGCCCAGATCAAGGTAGCGCTTGCCATCATCGGCTGTCAGCCAAGAGCCTTCGCCCTTCACAAAAGCCATTGGCGCGCGGTTGTAGGTTGGCAAAACGGGGGTGATCATCGGTCAAGTCCTTAAGCGGAGGAACAAGGGGTGCCAAAGACGGGCGCAAAGGTCAACGATCTTTGGGTGGCTTGGCCCGATAGGCCAAGAAAAAACGCGCTTACGCGGTCAGGCGTCGGCGTCGGTGCAAAGGAAAAGGCGTGCGATTAACAATCATGCAACGGCTGATAGGCACGGCGGGCCCTTGTGTAAAGGAAAAAGCGAAAGGCGGGGGGGCGCGGGCTGTGGTTGACCGGCGCGCTGGCTTCAGGCATCAGGCGATGAACCGTTGGGATGGTGGGCAACATGCTGATCTACAAAATCTTGCGCAGGCCGGAATGGATAGCCTTTCGCGCGGCAGGCATCACGTTGGGCGCGCCGATTGATCTGCAAGATGGGTATATCCACTTCTCTACCGCAGCCCAAGTGGCCGAAACGGCGGCCAAGCATTTTGGCGCCGATAGGGATCTGGTGCTGCTTGCCCTGGACAGCGACGGCCTTGGCCCCAACTTGAAATGGGAGCCTTCGCGAGGAGGGGCCCTTTTCCCCCACCTTTACCGCGCCTTGGATCTGGGCGATGTGCTGTGGGACAAAAGCCTGCCCTTGGGGGCCACGGGCCATATCTTCCCCGAGGGCATATTTTGACGCCCTTTGAACGTTTGGGACTGACCCTGCTGCACCGTTTTGATCCTGAAACAGCGCATGGTCTGTCGTTGACTGCGCTGCGCCTTGGTCTGGCACCGCTGCCCGCCCCTATCACAAGCGCGCGGTTGAAAACCGAAGTGGCAGGTTTGCAACTGCCAAACCCTGTCGGTTTGGCAGCGGGCTATGACAAGAACGCTGTGGCCTTAGGGCCCCTGTCACGCGCTGGTTTTGGCTTTATTGAGGTAGGGGCCGCAACCCCTTTGCCCCAACCAGGCAACCCTAAACCCCGCCTGTTTCGCCTGACCCAAGATCGCGCCGCCATCAACCGCTTTGGCTTTAACAATGAAGGCGCCAGCGCCATAGCCGCCCGCCTTGCCATGCGTAAACGCGGGCCTGTTCCGGTGGGGATCAATCTGGGTGCCAACAAAACCTCGAACGACCGCGCCGCCGATTTTGCACAGGTTCTGGCGCTGTGTGGTCCCCATGTCGATTTCGCCACGGTCAACGTTTCTTCCCCCAACACCGAAAAACTGCGCGATTTGCAGGGGCCTGCCGCGCTTGCGGCTTTGCTTGTGGGGGTGATGCAGGTCCGTGACGCCTTGGCTGTGCCCATCCCTATCTTTCTAAAAATCGCCCCCGATCTTGGGCCTGATGACCTTGCTGCCTTGGCCGAGGTTGCCGTGTCTTCCGGCGTTTCGGGCATCATTGCAACCAACACTACCCTGTCGCGCGAAGGTCTGCGTGCGCCCCAAGCCTTGCAGGCAGGTGGCTTATCTGGTGCGCCACTTTTTGAAAAATCCACCCGCGTTCTGGCGCAGCTGTCTAAACTGACCCAAGGCAGGCTTCCCCTGATCGGCGTGGGCGGCATAGGGTCAGCCGAACAGGCCTATGCCAAAATCCGCGCCGGAGCATCCGCGGTGCAGCTTTACACCGCCATGGTCTATCAGGGCCTGTCGGTGGCAGCCGATATCGCCAAAGGTCTGGACACCCTCTTGGCCCGCGATGGCCATGCGAATGTGATTGAGGCGACCGGCACCCAACGCGACGCTTGGCTTTAACCCCCCATTCATCTTGGCCCAATACTCTGGGGCTAGGGGCTGGCCCCCTTAGGCTAGGGCGCGGCGCTAAAACGCCTTGAAGGTCATGGTTGTCAAGGTGCGCACGATGTCGGGAATATCAAACAACCGCTCTGACAGGTAATGGCCTACATCCTCACCCTCGGGGATATAGACCTTGGCGATCAGGTCGTATTCGCCGCTGGTGGAATAAAGCTCACTCACCGCCTCGCGGTCGTAGATGGCGGTTGCTACGGCATAGGTGCGGCCGGGGGTGCAGCGGAATTGGACGACAACGCAGGTCATGGCGGTCTCCTTGGCTGGGGTTAGCCTAGCTGAGGCTTTCTTCCGGTTCCAGCCCTTCCAGCGTCAGGGGGGCGGGGCGCACGACAAGATCGGCCACGCCCAGTGGTATTTTGGGCAGGGCCAGACGGTTGCGCACCACCCAATGCAGGCGCTTTTCGGCGCGGGTGATGGCCACATAGGCCAAACGTTTCCAAAGGGGCAGGCCCGCCTCAGACCGTCCGGCTTGGGCGGCGGCCCACAGATCAGGGGCAAAGACCTGCACATCCTCCCATTGTGAACCTTGGGCTTTGTGGATCGTCACTGCAGCGCCGTGCAGAAAGGCCGCGCCCATATTGGCGGCAGAGGGGATGAAGGGTTCTTCTTCGTCAGGCTTTTCGATCTTGATGATACAGGCGGCCGAGATTTGCGGGTCTTCTGCCCCCACCACATGGATGCGGGCAAAACCCTC
>CAXNKP010000299.1:0-3919 GCA_964202815.1 Stagnihabitans sp.
GTGCTGGATGCTCTGATAGGCGGACAAGTTGACGTCTTCTGGCAGAATTTGCGGTCGCTGGTCTTGCCATCCATCGCCCTGGCACTGGGGCCGATGGGGTTCCTGATCCGGCTTTTGCGCGCCAATCTCTTGGACGTGGCCAACGAACCCTTTGTCACCGTGCTGGCTGCCAAAGGGGTGTCGCCGCTCGCGATTCACTTCGGCCATATCCTGCCCAACGCCTTCCTGCCCACGCTGACCGCCGCCGGACTGTTGCTGGCGCAACTTCTCGGCGGCAGCGTGCTGGTCGAGCGCGTGTTCACCTGGCCGGGGATCGGCGGCTATGTCGTGGACGGCATCCTGCGGCAGGACTATTCGGCCGTGCAGGCTTTCATCTTGCTCAGTGCCTTTGCCTATGTCGTGGTCAACCTTGCCGTCGACTTGCTATATGGCTGGATTGACCCTCGGGTGCGTCAGGGTGGAAAATCATGAGCGCCGTTGAAAGCCTGGCGGGACAAAGTCCTGCGGACGCCGAGCCAGGTGACCTCGCGATACTTTCGATCGAGGGATTGCGCACCCAGTTCCCGACCCGACAAGGCCTGGTCAAGGCGGTCGACGACATCTCGTTTCGCATCCTGCGCGGCGAAACACTGGCGGTTGTCGGCGAATCCGGCTCTGGCAAATCGGTGATGAGCCTGTCGATCATGCGGCTGGCGGCCTTGTCAGGCGGCGTCATTGCCAGCGGCCAGATGAACTTTCGCCGGCGGGACGGGCAGGTCATTGACCTCGCCTCCGAGCCCGAGTCCGCCATGCGCCGGGTGCGCGGCAACGAGATTGCGATGATCTTTCAAGAGCCGATGACCAGCCTTGACCCAGTACATTCGGTTGGCAACCAGATCGCCGAGGCCGTGCGGCTGCACCAGAAGGTCGGGCGCGCCGAAGCCTTTGAAATCGCTGTCCGGATGCTGGAGCATGTCGGCATTCCTTCGCCCGCCTCCCGCGCCCATGACTTTCCACATCAGATGTCCGGGGGCATGCGCCAGCGGGTGATGATCGCAATGGCGCTCTGCTGCAACCCGTCGCTGCTGATCGCCGACGAGCCGACAACGGCGCTGGATGTCACCATTCAGGCGCAGATCCTTGACTTGATCCACCGTATGCAGGCCGAGCGAAACATGTCCGTCTTGTTCATCACCCACAACCTGGGCGTCGTGGCCGACATCGCGGACCGGGTTTTGGTTATGTACGCGGGCCGGATCGTCGAGGAAGCTAATGTCGGCGCGCTGTTTCGCACCCCTCGGCATCCCTATACGATCGGCCTCTTGGGTTCGGTTCCGGGCATGGATCGCACGACCGGGCAGCCCGGGGGGGCCAAAACTCGGCTGAGTGCCATCCCTGGCTCGTCGCCGCCTGCCCACGGCCGCCAGCCGGGCTGCGCCTTTGCGCCGCGCTGCGCCCTGGCTATGGACCAGTGCCGGGCAAGCGAGCCGCAATTGGCCGAGACGGGCCAAGGCCACAAGTCGGCCTGTTTTCGCTGGCGGGAGCTTGCATAATGACCAAGGCGATCCAATCGGAGGCCAGACCCCTGCTTGAAGTTACCGGACTGACGAAAGTCTTTCCGCTGCGTCAGGGCCTGCTTGGGCGCAGCGTCGGGGGCGTCACGGCGGTCAAGGACGTAAGTTTCACCGTGCGGCGGGGAGAAGTGTTGGGACTGGTCGGCGAATCCGGTTCCGGCAAGACCACGATAGGGCGCTGCATTCTGCGGCTGGTCGAGCCGACCGAGGGCGAGATCCTGTTCGATGGCGTCAGCGTGCCAGGGCTGTCCAAGTCGGACCTCAAGCAGTTTCGCCGCCGCATGCAGGTGGTGTTTCAAGACCCCTATTCCAGCCTGAACCCACGGATGCGCATCGGCCCCGCCATCGAGGAAATTCTAGCAACCCATAGCATAGTTCCGGCGCCCGATCGCAAGGACCGACTGCGCGAGCTTTTCGAGCGTGTCGGCCTGCCCGCCGATACAGCCAACCGCTTTCCACACGAATTTTCTGGCGGACAACGCCAGCGCATCGGTATCGCCCGCGCCTTGTCGGTCGAGCCGCAGTTCATAGTGGCGGATGAGCCGGTCTCCGCACTCGACGTTTCGGTTCAGGCCCAAGTACTGAACCTGATCATGGACTTGCAAGAAGAATTGTCCCTAACCGTGCTATTCGTATCCCATGATCTGGCGACGGTCGAACAGATATGCGATCGTGTGATCGTGCTTTATCTCGGTCGGATCATGGAAATGGCATCCACCGCTGACCTTTATCTTACGCCGGCCCATCCCTACACCGAAGCTCTGCTTTCTGCAGCACCAGTTCCCGACCCCGACCGTCAGCGCACCCGCATCGTTTTGACCGGAGAAATCCCGAACCCTGTTCACCCACCGAGCGGCTGCGTCTTTCGCACACGGTGCCCTTACGCCATACCGAATTGCGCATTGGTAGTACCCGAATTGCGCGAAATACGCCCCAATCATTTCAAGGCCTGCATCCGAGATGATGTGCTGGCCGGGGGCAGTTAGATCGGTGTCTGCCCCATCGGTCAGAAACATATCGCCGCCACGCAAATCCGCGACAGCGGGGTAATGGACAGCGCCTGCAAGCGCAGTGTCCGCGGCATTCTGGAGACGAGCGAAGCAGGTCACGCCCTCAAAACCCATCTCTTCACCTGCGCCAGAGCCGTCCTTGGCCCTTGGGCGCGCTATCTCGACCCCCAGCATTGCGAGAACCGCGCCCTTGTGATCGCCCCTGGCGGCTTCATCTCCACCCACAAAGACAGCCGCGAGGGAGATCTGACCTGCGTGCACTTCCTGACCGGTGGCGGTGCAGGCCAGCTTGTGAACTCTGTAGGCACCCCGCGCTTTGTGATCGAGGATCCCTCGCGCTACTTTGACGAGGGTCGGCTGCCATATGAGAGAGCTTCTTCTGGGCCTTCTTGATGTCGAACAGCGGGTTCTCTTCCACCTCCTTCTGGATTTCGTAATGGCCTATCGGTCGTGTAGTTGGCCAGCACGATTAGGATGAAGCCCTCTTCGATAGCCTGCTTCATGCTGTAAAGGTGGAACAGCTTGAAACTGCCATCAGGCTGGCGCTCGCCGAATTTCTCAAGCGTGGTGGCCTTGGGCATGGCGCTGAACGCCAGATAGGACGCGTTGCTGCGCATCTTGCGTGACTGCATCGCCGCGAGGATTCGCTCTTGCGGATCGCCCTCGTCCGGGTCCACATCGCCCGCGCCCATCGCGCGCTTCATGTTGTCGTGCCCTTGGCCAATTTGACCGCTGTGCGCCTCGTCAATGATCACCGCGAACCGCCTGTCGCTCAGGTCGGAATTGCCGTCGATGATGAAGGGGAGCTTCTGGATCGTCGTGATGATGATCTTCTTGCCGTTTTCCAGCGCTGATTTCAGGTCGGCCGAGCGCAGGGCCGGGGCGACGATGTTCTTGACCTCGTTGAAATCCTTGATGTTGTCGCGCAGCTGCTTGTCCAGCAACCGGCGGTCCGTCACCACGATGACGCTGTCGAACAGCGGCTAGCCCAGACCACGCGCGCCGGGCAGGCTGGTGCTTTTGGGATAGGCTTCGATCGGCTGATACGCCGCCCAAGTGATCGAAGTCGATTTGCCCGACCCCGCCGAATGCTGGATCGGATAACGGTTTCGATGCGTTCGAGCCGATTAGCGTCGTCGTTGCGGTCCTCGGCCCGCTGGCGATCGGCGCGGCTGCGCTCGGCCTCAAGTTCCCGGTCGAGCCGGGCCAGCATCGCGTCGTTGGTGAAGGCTTTGCGCGTGACGGCGGCCAGAAGGACGATGGTGCCGCCGATTAGGGCAGTGATCGCGGCGGTAAACCCTTGGTCGCGAAAGGCCGCGCCAACCTCCTGCAAGATCGTCGTTTTTTCATCCATGG
>CAXNKP010000300.1:0-3914 GCA_964202815.1 Stagnihabitans sp.
ACAGCACAGGTCACCACCACATCGAAGTTCATCCAAGCCTCCTGCTTTTGGGGTATCTTGTGCCTTCGATTTTGGTTTCCTTTCATTTATTCGTCACATATCCTGCACTCATGTCGAAAAATCGCACCTTATCACCGGATCATCCCGCCGTAGATGACAGCAGGAATTCTAGCCCCCTTCAGGTGACCTTCCTGATCGTGCCACGCTTTAACATGTCCACTCTGGTGACGATGATTGAACCGATGCGGATCGCCAATTATCTGTCACCGCAGCCGATTTATGCGTGGGATATCGTGTCCTTTGATGGGGATCAGATCACCGCCAGCAACGGGCTAACCCTGCCTGCCCACCTGCCCGCCGACCGTAAAAGGCGCGGCGAGGTGATCTTTGTCATGGGCAGTTGGGGGGCGGAAAGTTACACCAACAAGACGGTGTTTTCGTGGATTCGCCGCCAAGCCCGTGAAGGGGCGCGGATTTGTGCGGTAGAGTTGGGCACCTATCTGGTGGCGCGGGCGGGCCTGCTGTCGGGCCGCAAGGTCACAACCCATTGGTCTTACGGGCCGGGCTTTCAGGAACAATTCCCAGACATCGCCTTTGTCGAGCAGATTTACACCGCAGAGGCGGGGCTGCTGACCTGTGGCGGCGGCTTGGCAGGGGTCGATCTGGTTTTGCGCCTGATCGGCGAGGCGCAGGGCGAAAGTATGGTCAGCGAGATTGCCGATCAACTGATGCACCACCCCGTCCGCCCCGCCACCGCCCCGCAACGCCGCACCATGGGCCGCAGCACCGACACCTTGCCTCCCATGGTGCGCGAGGCGATTGCGCTGATCGAAAAGAACATCGCAGAACCGTTAAGCGTGCCAGACATCGCTGAACTGCTGAACGTGTCGCAGCGCCAGATGGAGCGGCAGTTCAAAGCAGCCATTGGCTGCACCGTGGTGCAGTTTGGCTTGTTGCTGCGCTTGCAACACGCGCGGGTCTTGCTGATCTCGACCAGCCTGTCGGTGCGCGATATTGCCACTGCCTCGGGGTTTAACACCCTGTCGCACTTTGCCTTTTCCTTTGGTAAATGCTTTGGCCGCAGGCCCAGCGAATACCGCCAAGCTTGGCCCGAAAAAGACAGCGCCCCCTCTTGGCCGGGGACGCTGTCAAAATTTTTGCAAGCCTTGCAAAACCGCGGCTCTGCCAAGCCCATTCAGGTCTTGGGCAAAAGCCGCCTTTAGCGCCGCGCGTCGCGGATGGCGTTCAAAACGGCCACAATCTCGCGGTCGCGGGTGGCGGCCATGGCTTCAAAGTGGCGACCGGCGGCGATTTCGTTGCAGCCATCGACCATGCGGTCGCGCAGCTCTTGCGTCAGTTCGGGGGCTTCTAGGCGGGTCCAAGGCCACTTCAGCGCGGGGCCGAATTGGTCAAGGTTGGTGGCCATGCCGCCCTCACCGCAGGCGACGTGAAAGGCCATGCATTGCCCCTGCACGGCCATGCGCGCGGCGGGGCCGTTCATCAGGGCGTTGTCGATGTCGGCGGGGGTCGCCTCGCCGTTGGCGACCATATGCAGGGCTTCGCGCCACAGCGCCTCTTGCAGGCGGGTGGCGACAAAGCCCGGGATTTCTTTCTTCATCGCCAAGGGCGCTTTGCCCGCGATTTGGTAGAAGGCCACGGCCCAAGCCACCGCTTCCGGCTCGGTCGCTTTGCCGCCCACGACTTCGACCAAGGGCAGCAGATAGGGCGGGTTGAAGGGATGGCCGATCACCGTGCGCTGGGGGGTGGGGCAGTCGGCCTGTATCTGCGTCATCATCAGCCCTGAGGTGGACGAGGCAATCACACAGTCACGCGGGGCCAGTTCGCCCAAGCGTTTGTAGAGGGCCTGTTTGATATCCAACCGCTCGGGCGCGCTTTCTTGGATGAACTGCGCGTCTTTGACAGCATCGGCCAGATCGGTGGTGATGCGCAACCGGTCCAGCGAAGCGCCGGGGGACAGACCCAAGGCTTGCAAGCTGATCCAACCGGTGTTGATCACCGACATCAGCGCCGCCGTTTCAGCTTCGGAATGGATATAGGCCGTGACATCATAGCCGCGCGCCAGAAAATGCGCGGCCCATCCGCCGCCGATGGGGCCAGCGCCCAAAGTGGTGACACGGGTGACAGTTTTGGGATCAGGATACATTTAGCGCCCTTTAAAGACGGGATTGCGTTTCTCGACAAAGGCCGCGATTCCCTCGGCCGAGTCTTCGGATTTGAGCATGGCGCGGTAGGTGGGCAGATCGCCCTTGCGCATATGGTTAAACGCGGACTCTAGCGGCAGGGCTTGGATGGCGCGTTCGACCTCTTTGACGGTTTGCATGGCCAAGGGGGCTGATCCTGCGATCTGGTCGGCCCAAGCGCGCGCCGTTTCCATCAGGGCTTCTTTGGGCACAACCTTGTTGACCAAGCCGTAATGTGCGGCCTCAGCCGCGGGCATCTTGCGGCCCAAAAGCAGCATTTCCATTGCAATGTTGCGCGGAATAAGGCGGGGCAAGCGTTGCAAAGCCCCCGCATCCGGCACGATGCCCAAGGGCATTTCCGGCAGGGCAAAATGCACATGGTCAGCCGCGATGATCAAATCGCACGACATGGCAATTTCAAACCCGCCGCCAATCGCCATGCCATTCAGCGCACAGATCACCGGCTTGTTCATCTGCCAGTTTTCCGTCAGCCCGCCAAAGCCGCCAATGCCGTAATCCGCCGTTTCCCACCAGTTATCCAGCGACATCTCACCGGCGTTCAGCGCCTTTAGGTCCCAGCCTGCTGAGAAGATCCTGTCACCCTCGGCCGTCAGAATGCCCACCCATAGATCAGGGTCATCGCGCAGCAAGGCAAAGGCACGGCCCATGTCTTGGCTCATCGCCACGTCGATGGCGTTGACTTTGGGCTTGTTCAGCTTGACTTCCAAAACCCGTCCGCGACGGGTGACTTCGACATGGCTCAAAAAGTGTCCTTTCAGGCAAGCGTGGTTTGGGCGAAGAGTGATTAAGCGAAAGCTGGCATGACCTCGTTTACGAACAATTCCATCGAGCGTTTTTGCTCGGCCAGACCCAGACCAAGGCTGGCGTAATAGATGAATTCATCCACGCCCAAAGCTTCGAACAGTTTCAGCTTGGCGATCACCTGATCCGGCGTGCCGAACATCAGATTGCGTTGCAGCATGTCGGGGTCATATTCGGCGCGGTTGGCCAGTTGGTCGAAGGGGATCGACTTGGGAAAGCCATTGGCCACATCGCCCATGTTTTTGAACAGGTTTTCAAATTGCGACAATTGGCGCTGGGCGGCGCGGATCGGCACGATGAAGTCTGCGGGGCTGGCCGACACGGCGGTGTGGCGCATCATGGCCATGGTCGGGCGTTTGCAGCCCGGATTATTGGCCATCGCCTCGGCCATGCGGGCCATGTACAGCTCTGCCTCTGACATGTCACGGGTCAGGGGCCATGACATGATGTTGCAGCCGTTTTTGACCGCGTAATCATAGGTGATGGGCGCACGCGCCGCGATCCAGACGGGCACGTCGGCCTGCAAGGGCTTGGGGCAAGATGTTGAGGCGGGAAAGTTCCAAAACTGCCCCTCATGCGCGTAATCGCCTTTCCACAGCGCGCGGACGGCGGGCAGCATCTCTTGCATATAACGCCAAGCGTCGGATTGTTTCAGGCCGGGGTGCATCCGGTCAAACTCGCGCTGATAAGCGCCTGATCCTATGCCAAACTCCAATCGCCCGCCTGAAATCAGGTCCAGAAACGCCGCTTCCCCCGCCACTTTGATCGGGTGCCAATAGGCCGCCGCCACACAGGCCGTGCCAAGACGAATACGGTCGGTTTCGCCCGCCCACCACGCCAGAATCGAAAACGGGTTCGGCGCGATGGTCATTTCCAGCGCGTGATGCTCGG
>CAXNKP010000301.1:0-3902 GCA_964202815.1 Stagnihabitans sp.
TCAAGATAGACACCTTTGTTTTCCATGATATTGCCCTCGACATCAAAGGTCGTACAGCAGGCCCCGCCCGCCCGCAGGTCCAACTCACAAGCCACCACTTTATGCGGCTTGGGCACAAACCAATGCGGCAGGTGCTGCGCGTCAGTCCAGCAGGACCATATGGCCGCGCGGGGCGCTTTCAGGTCGCGGACCAGTTCAAGGTCCAAATCAGGGTCTAACTCAAGGCTCATGGCCAACTCCGTCAAAAAAAGTAGCACCCCTTTACACCCCATCCAGTTCGACCAAAAGCCCAACTCTCCCCCCGCGCCCCCCCTTTCATATGTGCCCAAATATCCCACGGGGGTGCGGGGGTGTGAAACCCCCGCTCTTAAAGCGGGTGCGGGGGTGTGAAACCCCCGCTAGTCCACGGCAGGCAAAGCTTGTGCCCGCGCAAAGGCGCGCACCACCGCCTCGGCCCCGTGATGTTCGGCCAAGACCATCAGCCCAAAGCGTATGCGCGCCAGACGGCGGTAGTGTTCCAGCCACGCCGCATTCAGCACAGCCCCGCCCAAGGCCCCCACCAGCGGAACGGCTGATGCCGCAAGCCTTGGCCCGATAAGGGGCACCAAGCGCGGCACGGTGCGTGCGATCCATCCCGACAGGCTGGGCCCCGCCAGCGCCAAGCGCCCCGACAGATAGGCCGGATCCAACATCTCGGCCACGCCCAGCACCCGCCCGCTGGACAAGATGTCCAGACTGGCCATGGCCACGCCGTCGCGGTCAGGGTTCAGGCCAGCCTCGCGCGCCTCTTGGCGGATGGCTTGCAAAAAGACGACCATGGCCAAGGGCAATTCCGCCAAAGCCCCCGCAAGGCCAACAGACCCGCCGGCCGCCCCTGCCGCGATAATCACCCAGCGTTGCTGGCGCGCGCTGGTTTGTGGGGCTGCTTTGGCAAGGCCAAGGCCCAAGCGCAGCGCTTGGGCCAGTTGCACCTCGACCTGCGCGCGTAAGGATTGGGGCAGCTTTGCCCATTGCGCCTCAAGCCCCGCACCCAAACTGCGGCTTTTGGCGACCCAAGACCCTTCGGCCCGCGCGCTTTCTTGCGCCAAACGGGCGGCTTGCAGCTCTAGATCGTGCAGGATGGGGGCGGGAAGTTGGCTCATAAGGCCAATATGGGCCTCCCATGCCCGACTGAAAAGCCCCGCCGAAGGTCTTAAGCCGCCGTGACTTTGGTCACCGCCCCCCCCACCTGGTCCCAAGCGCCGGCCTTTAGCGCAAAGCCCAGCACGCGGTCGGGGTTGGTGGGGGGCGGCATCACCACATTGGCGCGCTTTTCAAAGCCAAAGCGGCGGTAATAGGGCAGATCGCCTACCAGCAAAACACGCTCCCACCCCAGACGGCGGGCCTCGGTCAGGCTTTCGTTGATCAAAAGGCCCCCCAAGCCTTCGCCCTGATGGGTGGGGTGCACGGCCACAGGGCCCAAAAGCAAGGCATCCTCGCCGCCCACCTCGATCGGCCAATAGCGGATCGCCGCCACCAGCACACCGTCAGCCCGCAGCGTCAGGCACAAGGCTGCCACCGTAGGAACCCCGTCACGCAATCTGTACGAAGACAAGGCCGTACGCCCCGGCGAAAAGCACAGGTCATAAAGCGCCTCCACCTCCCACCAGTCTGCTTCGGTCTCTTCTTCCAACTGATACAAGGCGCCTCCGGTCAGGCCCAAGGGGAATCACATTCAAATGCGCGTAACATGTGAAGATGACAGGATCAAATCCCAAGCTTTTGCCCCGACCTCTTCCCTTTGCTCCGCCCACTGCCTAAGCTCATCCCCACCGCCCCCCTTGCCCCAAACCCTGCGAGCTGCCGCCATGTTCTACCAGCCCAAAGACGGCCACGGCCTGCCCCATTCCCCCTTTAACGCCATCGTGGCCCCCCGCCCCATCGGCTGGATTTCCACCCGTGGGCCGCAAGGCGATAATCTGGCCCCCTATTCCTTTTTCAACGCCGTAGCCTACACGCCACCGCAGGTTATGTTTGCCGGTTCCATGAAAGATTCGATCCGCAACATCCAAAACACCGGCGTCTTTGCCACCAATGTCGTCTCGCGACCCTTTTGGGAAAAGATGAACCAAACCTCGGCCCATCTTGCCCTTGGGGTGGATGAATTCGCCCATGCGGGTGTGCAAAAGGCCGAATGCACCTTGATCAACTGCCCCCGCGTGGCGCAATCGCCTGCAACGCTAGAATGCCGATTGCAACAGGTCGTCACGCTGGAAGGGGGCGAGGATTTCATGGTGATCGGCACGGTCATCGGCGTTCATATCGGAGATGAATATCTGACGGGCGGTAAGTTTGATGTGGTCAAAGCCCAAGTCATGTCGCGCCTTGGCTATATGGACTATGCGCAGATCACCGAAACGCTCACGCTCAAACGCCCCGATTAGGTGCCCAAAATCACCGACTTGGCCGCCAAATCCCCGCCCCGCCACAGGTACAGCGCGGCCAGCGGCTCTGCCCCCACCCGCATTGCATGAGGCACCCAAGGCGCATGGTGGATGGGTTGGCCGACAGGCACACGCCTAAATGCGCCGTCCCCCTGCTGCCATTCAGCTTGGCCGAAGATCGGGAGGTAAACCTCTTCAGCCGCATGGGCATGGGCGGGATAGGTGATATGGGGGCCAAGCAGCAAAACACCGCAAGCGATCTGCATGCTGGGGATAGGCCCGCGCAGGCCGATAAACTCGCTCCACCCGTAGCCATGCAGAAAATCTGCACCAAAATCGCCCGCGCCGTAGGTTTGCTGCCAGCGCAAGGAAGGCGCGGCCTCCCGCAATGCGCCCATCATGCCCGCCGTGCCCATCGTGCTTAACCACTGACATACCGGCAGGCTCTCTGGCTGCACGTCGCGCAAAGGCCCCACATCCGGCCACTCCACCAAGAACGGCTGCGCAACCACCACCCCATCAAAAGCCGCCCGCACCGAAGCCAAAAGCCCTGCCGTCATCGCTTGCCCTTTCGCGCTGCTTGGTCAAGGACAGGGGTATGAGAGCCCACAGCGTTTGTCATGGCCAAGTTTGATCAGATTGCAGAATGTCAGGCTTAGACGGGACACAAAGCGCGCAAAATCGCCAACACCTTGGGCGTGGGTGTCGTCTGGTCAGTTCTGCAGGCCGGGGGCGCCCCGATCAGACCCGACGGCGGACGCACAGCCGCATCATCGCACCCCACCGCAGCACCTGCGACACGGTGGCGATGGGTGCGGATCAGGCCAGTTTGGCAGGCAGCGCGTTGGCCCAAGCCGAGATCGACCCTGCCCCCAAGCACACCACCAAATCGCCCGGACGGGCGTTTTGGTGTACGAGGCGGGCCAGATCAGCCTCTCCTTCCAAGGCTTCAGCGTGGCGGTGGCCGTGGGCGATCAGGCCTGCGACAAGGTCGTCGCGCGCAGCCCCTGCGATGGGGTCTTCGCCTGCGGCGTAGACATCGGCGATGGCCACGACATCGGCCTCGTTAAAGCAGGTACAGAAGTCTTCGAACAAGTTTGCCAGTCTTGTGTAGCGGTGGGGTTGGTGAACGGCGATCACGCGCGCACCGGGCACTTTTGCAATCGACTGGCGGGCGGCTTTTAGAACAGCGGCGATTTCGACCGGATGGTGGCCGTAATCGTCGATGATCGTCACCCCGCCCACGGTGGCTACGGTGGTAAATCGGCGGTTCACGCCGGCAAAACCGGCCAAAGCCTCGCGGATTTCGGCGCGTTTCATGCCCAGATGGCGGGCCACGGCGATGGCTGAAAGCGCGTTGGACACGTTGTGGTCGCCCGGCATAGGCAGGGTGCAGTTTTCGATCACGGGCGCCCCTTCTTCGCCTTGCAGCACGACGTCAAAGGTCGTGCGCCCCGCATCATGGCGCAAATTCACTGC
>CAXNKP010000302.1:0-3901 GCA_964202815.1 Stagnihabitans sp.
TGAAGATGAGCGAGATGCGTAACACGGCGATGGGCATTCTGGACGAATATGTCCGGATCGCGGGCATCAACTCGCCCGACATTCTGGTCGAACAATTGTCGGGCGGGCAGGCTCAGGCGGTGGCGATTGCCCGTGCCGTCCATTTCAAGCGCGACATCCTACTGCTGGACGAGCCGACCAGTGCGCTGTCGGTGCGTGAGACCGAGAAGGTTTTGAACATCATCCGCGACCTGGCCGAAAGCGGGGTGTCTTGCGTGTTTGTGACCCACAACCTTTATCACGCGTTCCGGGTCTGCGACCGTTTTGCGATCCTGGCCCACGGCCAGAATGTGCAAAGCACGCTGAAGTCCGACACGTCGCTGAACGAGTTGACCGACATCATCATGAAGCACTGAAAGGCCCCTGCTATGAAGGAACTCGCGTTTGCGCTCGATCTGAAGGACGATCCGATAGTCATTGCTGACTACGTCGATTGGCATGCCAGGGTCTGGCCGGAAATCATGCGGGGGATGGCGGCCCACAGAGTGATTTCGCAGAACATCTATCTGATCGGCAACCGGTTGTTCATGGTGCTGCATGTCGAAGACGATTTTGACTACCGGGTCGACTTTAAGGCCTATCTTGACAGGACGCCCCGGGCGAGGGAATGGGATGCGCTTATGCATGGCTATCAGCAACTGGTGCCCTGGGTGCAGCCGGGCGACTGGTGGGCCCCGATGGAGCGGGTCTATGACCTGAATGCCCGGTTGGCCGAAGTCGGGGGCGATCCGCGGCAGAGGTGACGCCGGCATTTTGCCGCTACGGGGATGCCTTGCGCTGCTCCAACGGCGCTGTCGGGTTTCCCGTGTTCAGGAGTGGTCAAATTTGGCTACGACCGGTTGATGGTCGGATCCATTCTCATCCGTGTCGATCCAGGCGTGATTGACCCCCGGCACAAGATCCCCAAGACGAGGATGTGGTCACCGATAAACTGTCAATCAGATAGTTGACCGTGCCGCCATGGGCTTGCACGACCAAGGTGGCATCGTCGATGCCTTTTTTGACCTTGGCGAAAAAGGCGTCATAAGACTTACCGCCGATCACTGCCACCACGGCAACTGTCGTCAATGCCAAACGGGCAAGTGTTGTTTTCAACTTCATTGGTATTCTCCTCCCTGAAACCGTCTTTTTGGCGGGGTTGTTGGTTTTGGTTGCCCCCGACATGTTGTCGCAGCGCAGTTTGCATACAGGCATAGTGACGAGGTCGAGTGGTCCGAAGACGACGCTTAAGAAGTCCTATGACTATGACTTCCAATCGGTGCTGACGCTGTTCTCACCCAGATCGAAAGAAAAGGCAGGCAGGCGCGGCCAAATTCGATTGAAGTCAAATTGGACAAAGATACGAAGAAGGACTAAACTTGAGGGGCATAAGCGCAGGCCGAGGCGCAAAGTGCATGGTATTGCCAGCCTTTGATCATAGAACAGGTCATTCTTGAAGACGTGCTAATACACTATAATAGTGTATGCGCTCACACTGAAGGAGCCACTGATTGCGGTATCTCATCGCCGTGTTCCCCGTCGAATGCACAGACCAACAGATCGCCAACAACTTCAGCATCTGAAGATGTTTGGTCGTAACGAAACCCGTGATCTCCGTGTGATTTGATACTCACCGCCTTTGTCGTGTCGAAACGACAATTCATGAAAGGGTGGCAGTGTCGTAGTCGGACGGGTTGATGATGTGGTTCGTGATGTCTGCCACAACCATGTCTATGTCGCGCTGATGCGGTCATTGTGTTGCAGCCAACAGACTTCAAACAACTTCAGATCCTGAAGATGTTTGGGCCTAAAGGGTCGGGGTCCTCGCGGGCGTGATTTGGCGCTGGCGTTTGCCTACACTCAAACCCTTTGTGTCATGACAGGATCTGCCTTGCATACCATTTTGCAAAGGCTGCTACGTTTGGTTCCAAAAGGGGTTGAAACCGTCCCTGCTGAGCGTCAGGCGAGGATAGGCCGCGGTGTTGATCCATTAAGGCGGGGACATCCTCTGCCAAAGCGGCATCAAGACGGTGGTAAAAGGCGGCAAGTTGGGTTTCAAATTCCGGCCGTGCAATCGTTTCAGCCGGAAAGCAGGTCGTTTGGTAGACCAAGCATTTGTCGGGGCCCAAAGGATAGGCTTCATAAACCCAGAATGCATCAACGCAGGCGGCAAAGGCCATGTTGGGGAAAACCCACGTATAGCGCACCCCCGCAGCCTCGCGCCCAACCATGCCGGGCATCATAGGCAAGGGAATGGTCTTGGCCCCTTGCAGCTGACTTCCCGTGCCTTCGGTGCTGCCAAATTGACTGGCAAAAGCACCTGTTACCACATCGGCGGGATCTGGGGTTTTGTAGATGTCGTTGATAGAGTCGCGGTGCACAAAGGGCAGGTGGTAATACTCGTTGAACACCTCGAGAAACGCTTTCCAGTTGCACGCCACCACCTGCGAGCGGCGGCGTGTGGAAACAAGTGCGGTAATGGGCCACGGGGCATGAAGGCTCGCAAAGTCGCCCAAGGTATCATCCAGACTTGGGGCATCGGCGTTTAGGCACACAAAGGCAAAGCCCAGACGCTCTTCGATGCGGTAGGTGACCAGACCATAGTCGGCGCGGTTGAAATCTGGTGCCGCCTCCATATGCGGAGCGGCGGCGAGGCTGCCGTCTAGCCTATAGGCCCAAGCATGGAACGGGCACTTTATGCCCCGACAGTTTCCAGAACCTTCCATAAGGCGGGCCCCGCGATGCCGACAGGTGTTTGCAAAGGCCTGCAATTTCCCGTCGCGGTCGCGCACCACGATTATCGATTGGCCGGCCAGATCCAAAGCTTCAAAATCACCCTCATTGCCAAAGCGATCCGCTCTGCCGATGCCAAACCATGTCTTACGAAAAATCTGATCCTGCTCCAACTGTGCAAAGGTTTCGCTGACATATGCTGCTGGCGGCAGCGTGCGGGCTTGGTCTGCCTCACGGTCACACGCCATTAGGTTCTCACGCATTTGCGGGGAAAGTTCCAAATCGGATGTGGCAAGGTGTTGCATGAGATTAGGGCCTTTTTTGGTTGTGGATCGCTCACAGCCTAGAAACAAAGGGATCGCTTGACGAACGACGATTTCAGGGTCTTTGGTATTAGGAACCGTAATGTGTTTGTTGAGGTTCATGTCGCAATCGCTGCCCCCTCTTGGCTGGTTTCGCGCATTTGAGGCCGCGGCACGGCACTTAAGCTTCACCTTGGCCGCTGGTGAGCTAAACTTGACCCAATCGGCCATAAGCCAACACATTCGTTCGCTAGAATTGCGGCTTGGCACAACCCTATTCTTGCGCAAAGCTCGAGGGATCGCCTTGACCGATGCTGGACGCCGCCTGCTTCCCCAAGCGACACAGGCCATACAAACATTGTCTGCGGCGACGGCTATGTTTCAAACACCCGCACTGGGAGGCACCATCCGCGTCGCTTGCACGACAAGCTTCGCGGTGTTGTACTTGATCCCACGCCTTACAGGCTTTCTGGTGACCCATCCTGGGGTCGACGTTCAATTGGTCAGCACGTTATGGCCAGATGATGCATCAGGGGCAGACGCGGACGTCAACATTCGTTTCGGTGCAGCGCAAGTGGACGACCTGGAAAAGCTGATCAGGTCAGACATGATCATACCTGTCTGCAGCCCATTTTTTAGGGATCGCATAGCAAACAAGACCGCTAGTTGGGGCGACATTCAGGCTCAGCCCATAATCCGCACGGTTGGTCTGCTCGACACATGGGATACGTGGTGCAAGAGCCTAAACCTGCAACCGCCCCAGCATTACGTTCAAACAGTCGACTCCCATTTGTTAGCAATAGCGTCTGCAAGGGCCAGCTTGGGCATAGCACTGGTCTGCCAATTAT
>CAXNKP010000303.1:0-3896 GCA_964202815.1 Stagnihabitans sp.
CTGCCCGTATCCACGCTGGTCGTCACCGCAGATTGCCGCGCATAGGCATCCACATCGACGCCGAGCGATGTGCCGCCCCAATAGACATGGGTGTGCAGGTCAATCAGCCCCGGTGTTACGATCCAGCCAGTGCAAGCCCGCTCCTCCACCCCTGCCAGTGCGGGGCCAATGGCCGCGATCCGTCCGCCGTCAAAGGCCACGTCCGCCACCCGGTCGATGCCCTGTGACGGGTCAATCACACGGCCCGACTTCAGCACTAGATCATGTGGCATGTCCGTCCCCATTTTGTCCCGTCCCAGTTTGCCCGCCCCAAGCTGAGACTGGCGGATGCCGGTTCGCCCAAGGCATGGCCTGTTCCAAAAAGCGCGCCACGGACAAAAGCAGTGCCTCTTGTCCCTGCCGCGCGATGATCTGTATGCCCAAAGGCAGGCCATTGGCAAACTGTCCCAAGGGCAGCGACATCGCCGGTTGGCCCGAGATGTTGAAGGGAAAAAGGAATATCGCGTCAGTCCACAGCGCGTTATACGCCGCAAGGTCGGTCAGGCCCATGTTGTAATGGCCCTTGGGCCGGGGTGGCTGTGTCAGGGTCGGGGTGATGTAGATATCCAATGCGTGCAGGTTCTGCACGATCTGGCGGGCCGATTGGCGCAGGCTTTCCACCCGCGCCACATGGTCCACGGCCCTGACCGCCCGGCCCTGCTGTAAGATAGCCCAAGTGATCGGCTCGACATCCTGCGCGGTGACGGGCCGGCCCACCAGCGTTTCGGCATAGGACCAGAAATTGGCAGGCTCGACCACCGACATGGCAGTGTAGGTCTGCCAGAGGGCCAAGAGATCGATGCCCATGTCCTGTTCGTGAACGTGATGGCCGGCACCCTGCAACAGATGGGCGACCTGATGGACAGCAGCGATGACTTCGGCGTCCACCGGGCCGGGTGCTGTGACGGTAAAGCCCACCCTCAGGCGGCCAGGATCGCGCTGCATCGCGCGCAAAAAGGGTTCGGGCGGGGATGGGATAGGATAGGGGTCACCGGGAACCGACCCTGACACCGCATCTAGATACGCCGCCGTGTCGCGAACGCTGCGTGAATTGCAAAGGCCGTAAGCCCCACCCACCCACCAATCGCCAAAGGGGGCCGCACTGACCCTGCCGCGTGTGGGCTTTAGCCCGACCACGCCGCAACAGGCGGCAGGCGCGCGGATCGACCCCGCGCCATCGGTGGATTCGGCCAGCGGCACCATGCCCGACGCCACTGCCGCCGCTGACCCGCCACTGGATCCACCCGGTGTGACGCCCGCCTCCCAAGGGTTCAGCGCGGGACCATAGAGCACAGGTTCGGTTGCGATGGACCAGCCGTTTTCGGGCGCATTGGTGACACCCAGCATCGCCAGACCTGCGGCTTTCATCCGGCTGACCACATGGCTGTCGGAGGTCGCCACGTGATCCTTCAGAAACCGCGAAGCAAAGGGCGCGCGGACGCCAGCCCAGGAAAGGCCCAGATCCTTGATCACAAACGGCACACCCGCCAGAGTTGCCCTCCGCTCGACGCTGGCCGCGCGCCCGATGTCATAGCGTTTGTCGACGACAGCGTTCAAGTGGGGGTTCAACGCCTCGATCACCCGGATTGCAGCCTCGGCCAATTCAGACGCCTGTACCGCGCCCGACCGCACATGATCCGCCAGTTCCACAGCGTCCGCTTGGCGGTAAAGACTGTCGATATCGGTCATCGCGCGTTTCCCCTGCAGGTGAGGGTCAATCCAGCCGGATCACCCGTTCTTCAGCAATGCTTTGTTCTGCGGCCAAGACGATGCGCAGCGAATTCACGGCGGCATCCATTGATTCGGAAAGATCAATATCCTCGACGATCGCCTTCAGGAAAAACGCCTGCTCGCGGTCGCACAACTCCTGATGGCCCGGTTCGTCGGTCATCGACAGGATGTCATCCTTGCGGGTGAAATTCTTGTCAGCCCCTACATCGGCGTAGTGTACGCGTATGGCATCGGTCTTGGTATGCTTGTCGATGTCAGCACTGCCCGACAGGTCATCCGCGCCCGTGCGGGCCTCGTCATTGGGCACCAGAGAAACTGATCCTTTGGGCCCGACCACATCCTTTACGAAAAAGGCAGTTTCGCTCATCATCGGGCCCCAGCCAGCCTCGTACCAGCCAACCGAGCCATCGTCGAAGGTCACGTGCAGATGACCGTAGTTCTGCTTGTCCGCCTCGGCCCACAAGGCTGCACCAATGCCATGCACGCGCACCGGCTTGGCGCCGGTCAACTGGCACATGATGTCAACATAATGCACACCGCAATCGACAATCGGGATCAGGCTGTCAATCAGGTTCTTATGCCACCACCAGGCCGTACCCGAAGACTGCTGGTTAAGGTTAAGCCGCATGACAAGGGGCTTGCCCAAAGTCCGGCCTATTTCGATGAACTTCACCCAACTGGGATGGACGCGCAGAATATAACCCAGCACCAACTTCTTGTTCAGCCGCCGCGCCGTGGCCACAACGCGTGCGGCGTCTTCATTATTGGTCGCGATGGGTTTTTCCATGAACACATGCGCCCCTGCCTCCATTGCAGCAATCGCATAGTCAGCATGGGTGTTCGGCCAGGTGTTGATCGACACGGCAACTGGTTTCAGCGCGGTCAGCGCGGCTGTGTAATCCTCAAACAGGGGATAGGACTGCAGTTCCGCTGGAAGGGTTTTGGATTTGATCGTACGCGAACACAGGCCCACAATCTGAAACCCCGGATTGCGGTGATAGGCGCTGGCATGAGACGCGCCCATATTTCCCAGACCCACGACAAGTATCTTGATCGGTTCTGCCATCTTTTGCCCCTACGAAATTGGGGCGGGCACACATGCCCGCCCCGGCGTTGTGCAATGGGTTTAGCCTGCAGCGCCGATGGCCTGACTGAACATGCCCGCCCTGATCTGGTCCACGTCAATCGCGGCCAGTTCGGGCGTCAGGGTGGCAGCCTCGGCATCGGCTTTGACCTTGGCGGCGTCAAATTCATTAGCCGCCGGGATCAGATCGTTCGTGCAGACATCGGCGGCATTCATCGCTGTGGTCTGGCCGATCTTAGCTGTCAGGTCAAAGAAGGTCTGCCAAGAGGCCATGTCATGCCAGCCCCAACCCTGCCGTTTGTCCCAATCGCCACGGAACACGTTCATTTGCTGTAGGATCGAGGTGGTGCCCAGTTCCGGCCCGACATTCGAGGCCAGGGTTGGGAACTGGTCGAACACGGCCTGCACAGCAGCGCGCGGGTTATGTTCTGCAAACTCCAGACCCATCGCCCAGCCTTTGAGGTACTGTGCCATGGCAGCCTTTTTGTCGGCATCCTCCAGATCGGCGGCGCGCACGACAAAGGTATTGGCCGGCAGGGGAGAGTTTTGAACACCCAGCCAATATTCAAAGGCCAGATCGTTGGCGATCCATTCTGCGCGAAGACCTTCCCAAGCCAAGGCCGCGTCGCCTTGCCCACCTGCCAGCGCGGTGCCCCATGTGGGCCAACCGGCCTCAACATATTTGATGGTCGAGATGTCCACGCCCTGTGCCGCGAGCATCGGGTCGACGATGGGCTGCCAAGCGGCCGAGCCCAAAAGAATGGTCTTGCCCTCAATTCCCTTGATATCCTTGGGGCCTTCGCCCTTGCGGAAAGCCAAGCTGAAAGTGTCGCGCGCAGCCTCGTGGAACACCGATTTCAGCTTCATCCCCTGATTAAGGGCGAATGAGAACACGCCAGGAGAGGGGAAGCCCATATCAGCCTGACCCACATCGACGAATTTCACGGTCGCGGTCCCATCCGAGGGGCCGGGCTGAATGTCGATGGGCAGATCGCCGAAATAGCCGTTCTTGACGGCCACCCAATAGGCGTAGTCATCGAGA
>CAXNKP010000304.1:0-3891 GCA_964202815.1 Stagnihabitans sp.
TTGACGATCCTATATTCTGTGATGCAGCGCGCCTTGGCATCAGGGCAAAGGCTGATCGAGGTGCTGGATGTGCCGGTTTCGGTGGTAGATGCGCCGGGGGCGGTAGATCTGGACCAAACCGATGGGTCGGTGGAATTCGACCACGTCACCTTTGGTTATAACCCAAGCCAACCCGTGCTGCATGATCTGACGTTCCGCGTCGAGCCGGGCCAGACCGTGGCCTTGGTTGGCCCGACAGGCTCTGGTAAATCCAGCGCCATGGCGCTGATCCATCGGTTTTATGATGTGACCTCGGGCACGGTTCGGGTTGGCGGGCAGGATGTGCGTCAGGTGACACAAGCCTCGCTGTCGCGCCAGATTGCCATGGTGCTGCAGGAACCCTTCCTTTTCACCGGTACGGTGCTTGAAAACATCCGCTACAACAAATCCACAGCCACACGCGCGACGGTCATCGCCGCCGCCACGGCACTGGGGGCTGATACGTTCATCCGCGCCCTGCCGCAGGGCTATGACACGATGTTGGGCGAACGCGGCGGCAGCCTGTCAACGGGGCAACGCCAACTCCTCAGCTTTGCGCGCGCCTTGGTCGCCGATGCGCCTATTCTGGTGCTGGACGAAGCCACGGCGAGTGTGGACAGCGCCACCGAACAGGTGATCCAGCAGGCGCTGCGCACATTGCTTAAAGGCCGCACCGGTTTGGTCATCGCCCACCGTCTGGCCACGGTGCGCCACGCTGACAAGATCATGGTGCTGCAAGCCGGTCGTCTGGTGGAAAGCGGCACGCACAGTGAACTGCTGGCGCAACCGGGGCTTTACGCCAAACTATACCGCGCCAATTACGCCAGTTTCGACGATATTGAAGGCGGCTGATCCGCGGGTCGGGGGTGTCGACTTGCCCGGCAGGCAAGGTCACAGTCCACATGGCGGAACCATGCGCCCGAAAAAAGGGCTTGAATGAGGGTGCGCGGGTTTTCGTATCGCTCAGGCTGCGTGCGTTTCAGTATCCCTGCCGCGTTGACCAGATGGCGGCGTGGCCCGATCCGGTTTGCATATTTTCGATCCCGCCCGCATGTAGTGCGCGCTGACGGGGGGCCGGTTTTCTGGGCTGTATCACTCTTGATGTCGCCTTTCGTTCCCGTTTGCCACCTGACAAGCTGCCACCCAGACCGCATGTTTATCGCCCTTGAGGCCGGCAGTTGGAAGGTCGCTATGCGGTGACTTGCCATAGCAAAACAGCGGTGTTCCTCACAAGCGGCTTAAGTTTGCTATTAAACCAATATATTGGTATTTATGAACCTTCAACGCACATATGCACGCCCGGAACCATATCGCAGTTGCGGTGGCAAAAGGGCTACTGCGTTGCAATGCAAATGTGCGGCAGCTATCTACGGATGAAGAAAAGGTGAAAAAGATGGCTCGACCAAGGGAAAATATTCCTCAAGCAAATGACGACAGTGATGCCGGTATTTTGGGCCTGCACGACAGTTTGATAAATTTGATTGATCCAGCGCGGCCGAAGACATCGCAAGTCTACGCGATCATGCGCCGTGCCATCGTCAACCTGCATCAGCAAAAGCGGATGGCAGCCGATCTCGATTACGACGGTTTTTACGAATTGGACGAGGCCTTTCACACCATAATCTGCCGACATATCGTTGAATGGCGCGATTTCTTTGGGGCCGATGCTGGCGAGGTGCTGGGCGGTTATGTGAATGGGCGCTGATCGGATGGCGCGCGCAAAAATCGCCTGCATTGGTGAATGCATGATCGAACTCAATCAGCTTGATCTGGTGCAGGGTGCCGCAGGTCTGAGCTTTGCGGGTGATACGCTGAACACGGCTGTCTACCTGTCCCGGCTTGGCTGTGATGTCAGTTACATCACCAATCTTGGGACGGACGCGTTTTCAACGCAGATGCTGAAGCAATTTGCGGCTGAGGGTATCAACTGTAGTCTTATTGGGCGGCACGGCGCGCGTCTGCCCGGCCTTTATGCGATTGAAACGGACCCCCACGGCGAGCGGTCTTTCCTATATTGGCGCGAAGCATCTGCTGCGCGAACCCTGTTTTCGGGAATCGGCGCCAGTCTTGATACCCTGAACACCTTCGCTGTGGTTTATCTCTCGGGGATTACACTTGCGATTCTGCCGCCCGAGATCCGCATGGCCTTGATTGCTGCTGCGAAGAAATTGAAAGACGCAGGCTGCCGGGTGGTGTTCGACACCAACCACCGCCCGCGCCTGTGGCCTGATGACGCGACGGCACGGGCAAGTTTTGATGCGATGTGGGCCGCGACCAGCCTTGCGCTTCCGTCCTATGATGATGAAGAACGGCTTTATCCCGGCCAGTCCCCATCGCAAGTCATTGACCGTATCGCTGGTTTGGGGCCGCAAGAAGTGGTGTTGAAGAATGGTGCGGGGGGACCAATGATCTGGTTTGATGGGGTTTGTGTTCAAACTGACTTTGAAAGGGCTGAGCAGGTCTTGGATACCTCGGGCGCGGGTGACAGTTTCAATGCGGGATATCTGACGGCCCGCTTGGCGGGGGCGGCGCCTCTGCAAGCGGCGGAGGCGGGGCACAAGTTGGCCCGTTTGGTGATCGGGCACCACGGTGCGGTAATCCGGCGAGAGGCGATGCCTGCGCCTTAAACGCAATATGCCAACCCCAAGAGCAAGAATTTTAGAGATTTTATAAATCAGATGGTATTGCGCAAATTCAAATCAAACCCACACGGAGTTGCACGCTTCCGCTAGAATTGCGCTCAACAACCGGCCATGTCGGTATTGCCACCAGTGTGCTCTGCCTCATGAAAGCTGTCGCGCAAGGCCGTCCCGTCGCGGCGGACGTTGCGAAGGGGCAAGAAGTGGACCTGCCGCCCGAGGAGCTGCATCATGGCTGGCAGAACGTTATCACTGCGTGCGCCAAAAGACCCCGTACAGAAGGTGACGCCATTCGCTGACAGGTCAACCGCGCCCATCACAGCGCGGTAATCGGCTTAGGTGCCAAATGCATGCGTCGGGGATGGCATGCTTGGTGGTACGCTTTGGCCATTCCTGGGTCATGGTGCGAAAACTGTGGCAACAAGCCCACAAAGCGCCTTGGAAACACATGGCACGACAAGGTACTAAGCTCTGTAGATCGGGTCGATACGCCCGCCGGAGGTGCTTTTGGCATATGCTTTCCCCCTTGGTTTCGCGCAATTGCAAGCGCTCCCCTCGGGCGGTTTGTTCTGGGCCGAGCAAAGCCTGCTAGTTGTCTCTGACCTGCATTTTGGCAAGTCAGACCGGTTGGCGCGCCGCGGTGGGGCGCTGCTTCCGCCCTATGAAACCCGCGCGACGCTGATGAAGCTGGACCTTGACCTGACGACCACAGGCGCGCGGCGGGTGGTTTGTTTGGGCGACAGTTTTGATGATTTGTCCGCCGCAGGCGAGATGGCCGAAGATGATCGCCTTTGGCTGACCCGCCTGATGGCAGGGCGCGACTGGACATGGATTGAAGGCAATCACGATGCGGGGCCTTTGGCCTTGGGCGGTACGCATCTGGCTGTGCTGCGGGTGGGCGCAGTGACGTTTCGCCATATTGCCACGGCGGAAATCTATGAAATCTCGGGCCATTACCACCCCAAAGCCCGTCTTCCAGGCCGCACGGCGCCGTGTTTTCTGATGGATGCTGCGCGGGTGATCATGCCCGCCTACGGGGCCTATACCGGCGGGCTGTACTGCGACCACCCTGATTTGCAGGCCTTAATGCAGCCCCGTGCGCTGGCGGTGCTGACAGGCCCCACCTGTTTGGCGCGGCCTATGCGCTAAGGCCCGACCGCTTTTCAGCGTCGGGCCTTGGATTGCGAGTAGTCTCAGAAAACCAGCTTAGGCCGTCAGGCCCTTCGGTTCTGCC
>CAXNKP010000305.1:0-3887 GCA_964202815.1 Stagnihabitans sp.
GGCAAGATAGCAGGCGGGCAAAAACCGCCCGACTGCCGCAAGATCATCCAGATCAAGCCCGCGCATGGCCACCAAATCTGCCGCCTCCGACAGGATCGACAAGATCAGATCGCCAGACCAGACGGGCTTTTTGCGGCCAGGATGCACCGCCAGCAAAATCGACTGTGGAGCCTTTGCGCCAGGGGCATCATATTGCATGGCGATCCCCGTTGTTTCGGCAGGGGCGGGCAAGACCTCACTCCATTGTTCAATCAAGAACCCTGCGACACGGTTGGGCATCGCGCCACTTTTGCTGCGGTGCAAGACCAGCGAAAGATCCGCCGCAACCGTGTCAACGGGGGGACGGATGTCGCGTCCTATCCACGGTTGGCCCTTGGAATGGGGAAGTTGCACCACCGCCAGATCACTGGGCGAGAGCGCGGTTGCACGGGCCTCGGCCCCCGCCAAAACTTGCCACAGCCGATCCAGCGAGGGGCGCAACGCAATATGGCGGTGCAGCCATTCTGTCGCTACCAAGGCCCCATCCTGCCCTAACAACTTTGGGTCCAAGAGCGGCGCGGATAGGCCATCGACGGCAGCCTGCGCGATGTCTTGCTCTGGCACAACGGGGAAATCCGCGCCAAATATGGCGCGCAGTCGGTCGGTCTGCGCGACGACACGGGCGAGCGGAGTGCCGCCCTGCGTGGCCCCCGAAAGGGTCGCGCTTGGGACGGCTGCGGCGCGGGCGGCGGCCTCGGCACGGACAGCGGCGAACTGGGTTTCCTGACCTTGACGGTTCGCCGCAAGCGGGATCGCCGACATCAGCCCAAATCCAGCGGCCTGTTTCAGCTTTTGGCTGAGTGCGGTCGCAGTTTGGGGTGCGGGATTGGTGGCGGCGAGGTCCAACAAGACGGTCAAGGCGGCATCCGCCCGCTGGCCCAGCAGATCGGCATCGGGGGTCGGGGTGATCGCCTCGATGGGATGGGTCAGATCGCACAGATCTAGAGGCCGCGCCGAGGCAAGCAAATCGCCAAGCGTCCTCGTGGTGGCGACAAATTCATCCAGCCCTGCCATATCTGCGGCGCTTGCGGGCGGCCCGGCGCGGGCTTGCAGCACCGCATCATTGGGCAGCGGCCCTTGGGCGGCAAATTGGGCCAAAAGGCGGCGTTCAAATTCTGTCTCGGCCCCGCCGCGCGTGGACAAGACCGAAGCCAAGGCAGACATTCCCAAATCCACCAAACGCGCCTCGCGGCTTTGCAACACTGTCCCGTCGACGGCCACCACATCGGCCGCAAAGACGAACCGCGCAGGATCGCCCAGCACGCGCCCAACCCAAGCATCGACACGCGGGGCGGCCAAAGCACGGGCATCAACCAACTGGCGCCACGGCACCAATGGGGTTTCCTCCTCAAGCAAAACCATCACCCGATGCGCGATGCGATGGCCATTGCGCGGACTGCGGGTGATGCCGATTTCGGGCGGCAGGCCTTGGCGATCCAGCGCATCCATCGCGGCGGCGGCCCGTTCGGGATTGCCTTGGACGGCCTGAAACACACCCTCGGCCAGCAGCAGATCGGCCAAAGCATCCAAGCTTTCGACCAGACGGTCCAATTCCTGCAACACCTTCGGGGCATGGGATGCGATAACATTCACGGCGGCAAACAGCGCGCTGCGCCCTGCTGTGTCCAACTGTGCCAGGGCAAGACCATCGGCTACATTGCGCGCGGCCATTGCCTCAATCGGCCCGGCGCTTGTATCTTGGGGACCGCGCGCCTCGGGCAGCGGATGGGCTTGTCGCACGGGCAAGATGTAACTTGCATAAGCAACGCCAAGATCGCGCAATCCTCGTTCCCAACGATAGCCCAGCAATCCCGCAAGCGGCTGGCCCGCGCGCATCCCTTCCAGCAATGCCTTGGCCGCACGCACCCGCGCCGCACTCAGATCCACAGCCAAGCCCTTGGCATCCTGATCAGAGCGCGCCAGATGGGCGCTTCGCAAAATTGCGGCGGTCGTAGCATGGGGGATCGACGGGGCGTGAATATAGGTTTTGACAGGGGCGGTGCTGCGGGGCCTTAGGCCTTCGACCCAAGCATAGGCCCCGATATGCATACCATTTGGGCGGGCTTTGCGTTGGCTGTCAAGGCGGCGGCTGGCCAGCGAGGTCGCCCAAGCATCAAAGCGATGCGAAACGGCATCCAGCATATCCGCAGCGGCATTGTGCAACACAGCACTCGGCTGGCCGCGCAATTGGCGCAGCGCATCGCGAAAGGCGTTGAACTGTGCCGCATAGGGCATTTTTCCCAAGACGGTGGGACGCGCCAGCAGCAGGTGATCCGACACAGAGGCCGCCCCAGTGATCAAAGGCAAACGTGCCTGTGCCAAATTGCGTGGCGTCACCGCCAAGCGGCGCGATCCATCGGCCAATTGTTCGACGCGCAAAGGGCCCAAGGGCGCAAGGGGCGCGGGCAAAGGTGGCAGATCGGGATCATCCAGCCGCAATTCTGCAAGGATCAGCGCCTCGGACAAGGAAATATCAACCGCTTGCTCGGCAATGACCAATCCCACTGACGCGCGTTCCAATTCTTGTTGCGCGGCATGGATCAGCAAGGCCTCAAGGATCGAGGCTGCCTTGCCCGCATCTTGCGATAACAGCTCCAGCCCACCCGCCGATTGCAGCCGCATCAAAATGGCCGCCACGCCATCTGGCGTCAGCGGTTCAGGGCCTGGCGCATCCGTGACCATCGGCACGGGCAAACGGTCCTGACGGTCGATCAATGTCGTATCCACAATCCAAGGCCGCGTTCCCGCAAGCCCCACCGCCGCAAGCGACAACAAAGCACTCAAGGATTGAAACTGAGCGAGTTTGGTCAAGCTGTCGCTGTTGGCGACGGCAACTGCGCCCATAACCTCGCGCAGACGCCACAGATCCGAACGGGGCTGGCGCTGCAACAGACGGACCAATTCCTCGGTGGGATCGCCGCCTTGTCCCATGCGGGGCGCGGATTTTGCAGATGCCGACCAGATCGGCCACAGCGCGCGCAAGGCGGCTGTGAGGCTGGCCTCCTCGGGGGTTGGGTCAAAGGCGGAAACGGTGGTGATGGGCAAAACGCCGATGGGCTGGCGGCCAAGGCGCAAGGCGGGCAAAGGCCCCGCAGGGCGCAGATAGGCAATCGCATGGGCACGCAGCATCTGGATATCGGCATCTTTAATGACGGGTGCCATCATCTCGCGCAGAAACTGGCCCAAAGTCGGCTCCCACAGCGCGGTGATCATCGGCGCGGCCAAGGGGTCAGGCGCATGTTCGGCCCCCCGCGCACGGGTCAAGACAGAGTTTTCCGCCAAACCAAAGGCCGAAACCATAGCCCCCGCGCTGGCCCCCAAGGTCGGCGTCAAGGCAGGGTCCAAGACCAAGGGCGGCGGGTCCACGCTGTCGCGATCAGAGGCATTTGTCGGCGTGCCATTGTCCAAAAATGCCAATCCTGCGCCATGATACTGCCCCGACAGGCTGCGGGCGAAACTGGCAGCGGCCGCAACGGGATCAGGGCGGTGATCGACACCGTAAACCACCAGCCTGTCATAGCCCTTGTCCAAATCGGCGTCATCGGTCTTGGTCACAGTCACCGCCATGCCCGCCTTGACGGCCTCGTCATAATCCACCATCCAGCGTGCGGCGGCGTCTATGGCCAAAGAGGCTTGGACATCCTTGGACATATCCTCCAACGGATCAATGGTTGTGGTGCCAGAAGGGGGGGCAATGCCCAAGGCCAAGGGTTTGCGGATCGCCCCCCCCTGTTTTCGCAGCACTTCGCGACCGTCACGATAGCCGACGACCGTCCAGCGCGGCGGCAATAGCCCCGCCTGCGGCACAGTTTGGCCATTGGCCCGCAGCGTCAGCGCAGGAAAGAGGG
>CAXNKP010000306.1:0-3876 GCA_964202815.1 Stagnihabitans sp.
AGCCCAGCGCAGTGAGCATCGCCGAAGACTGGGCGCGCGCCTTGGCCTTTGCCTTGTCGCAGGTCGGCCGGATCATTGATGCCGACACGATCGTTCTGGGCGGGTCGGTTGCAGCGCTTTATCCTTTGGTGGTGGCGCGGGTCTTGACCCATCTGCGCGGCTTTCAAGCCGACACTTTCCCCCTGCCCCAAATCACGGTCGCCGAGGGGCCGGAATCGGGGGCGGCCTTTGGTGCGGCCTGTATGATGCACCAGCGCTTTTTATCGCTGGACAGCATGCGACTGTCAGAGAGTGCAGCACTTTTGGCGTGAGAGTGCCAAGATATGTTGCGATACCGAACAAATACAGATAGCACTTGTGGAGATCGGTGCTGTTTTGCTGCCTAAGCCCTGTCTGAATGATGCAAGCGCAGCATTAAACTTGGCAGTCGCACCAATTAAGATTGCAAAGCAACGTTTGCGGGCCTTGGGCCTGCTAAAGGATCGGGCGACCATGGCCAAAAGCACCTCCGGCGATGATATTGGCGGCCTCGCCCCGGATGCCTTGGGGCCCACCGTGACGATTGGCGAGATTTTAGTCGAGATTATGGCAGAAGACAGGGGCCTGGGCTTTTTGGAACCCATTGCTTTGCGGGGCCCCTTTGCCAGCGGCGCGCCCGCCATTTTCATTGACCAATGCGCGCGGATGGGCGGGTCTTGCGGGATCATCGCCGCCGTGGGCGACGATGATTTTGGCCGCATGAACCTGACGCGCTTGGCCAGCGATGGGGCCGATGTCTCGGCGGTGGCGGTGGTGCCCGACTATCCAACCGGCAGCGCCTTTGTGCGCTACCGCCCCGACGGGTCGCGGGATTTTGTCTTTAACATCGGCAAATCGGCCGCCGGTCTGGTCAGCCTGACCCCCCAAGCCCGCGCCTTGCTGGGTCGGGCGGGGCACCTTCATGTGATGGGAACCGCCTTTGCCATCCCGCATCTTTGGACCATGCTCGAGCAGGCGATCCCCCTCGTGCGCGCCCGCGGCGGCAGCGTGTCGCTGGACCCTAACCTGCGCAAAGAACTCTTGGCCCAAGGTGAGACAGGGCTGCGTCTGGCACAAGTTGTGGGGCTATCGGCGGTGATCCTGCCCTCGGGCGAAGAACTGTTCTTGGCCGCCGGAGTCTCAGGTGAGGCCGCAGCGGTTGCAGCCCTGTTCGCACGCGGCGTGCGCGAGGTTGTCTTGAAGCGCGGCGAGGCGGGGGCCAGCTATTTCGGGGCCGATGGCACGCGACTTGACCTGCCCGCCTTTGCGGTGGACGAGGTCGACCCCACCGGTGCAGGCGATTGCTTTGGCGGGGCCTATATCGCCTGCCGCAGGCTGGGCATGGCGGTAAAACAAGCGCTGACCTATGCCTGTGCCGCAGGCGCGCGCAACGTCACGCGTTTGGGCCCGATGGAAGGGGCCGGCACCCGCGCGGATCTAGACGCTTTCATCGCTACAACACCAAGGCGGTCATGATGCGCATCTTGACCGCACTTGCCCCCGCCCACCGCCAAGGCAAGGCCTTTGGTATACCTTCCGTCTGTTCGGCCCATCCGGTCGTGCTGCGCGCGGCCATCCGGCGGGCGGCCTTGCACAACTCGCCGGTGTTGATCGAGGCGACCTGCAATCAGGTCAACCATTTGGGCGGATATACCGGCCTTGACCCTGCCGCCTTCGCCGCCCTTGTCCAACGCATCGCAGCGGAGGAGGCTTTGCCGGACGGGCTGTTGATCCTGGGCGGCGATCATCTGGGCCCCAACCCGTGGCGTCACCTGCCCGCCGAACAGGCTATGGTGCAGGCCCGCGCGATGATCTGCGCCTATGCGGCGGCGGGCTTTGGTAAGCTGCATCTTGACGCCTCGATGGGTTGCGCGGGCGAAGCCGAGGCGCTGGACGACACCCTCACCGCCACCCGCGCCGCAAGCCTTGCCGCTGTGGCCGAAGAGGCGGCCCGTGTCGCAGGCCACCCACCCCCCGTCTATATCATCGGCACCGAAGTACCTGCGCCGGGGGGGGCGGATCATGTACTGTCTCAGGTGCCCCCGACCTCGCCCACCGCCGCGCGGCAGACGCTGGCGGTTCACCGCGAGATCTTCGCCAAGGCCGGGCTTGAGGCCGCCTTTGCGCGCGTCATCGGCCTTGTGGTTCAGCCCGGTGTCGAATTCGGCAATGCCAATGTGATCGGCTACGACCCCCCTCAGGCGCAAAGCTTGGCGGCCGTGCTGCGCGAGACGCCCTTTGTGTTTGAAGCCCATTCCACCGATTATCAGGGCACAGGTGCCCTGCGCGCCTTGGTGATCGACGGGTTTTCCATCCTGAAAGTCGGCCCAGAGCTGACCTTCGCCCTGCGCAAGGCGCTTTATGGCCTGGATCTGGTCGCCAGTGACATGCTTTCTGCCTATGGCCACCGGCCGCTGAAGGCCGCGATGGAGACGGTTATGCTGGCCCATCCGGCCGATTGGCAGCGCCATTATCCCGGCGCGGCCGATGCCCAAGCCGTGCTGCGGCATTATTCCTATTCCGACCGCATCCGCTATTACTGGAACCGCCCCGAAGCGATGCAGGCCACGGCGCGCCTGATGCAGGCTCTGCAGGGCCAGACCCTGCCCGTGACGCTGCTGCGCCAGCATCTGCCAGCCCTGACCCGCTTTGCCGACACCCCGCTTGACCCCGAGGCTTTGCTGATTGCGGCAGTCGATGCCGTTTTGAACACCTATCATATGGCCTGCCACCCATCGCAGCCCACCCCCCCACCAGTCTAAAGGAGACATCATGACCAAAGACCTTGACGGTAAGATCATCGCCATCACTGGTGCCGCATCGGGCATCGGTTTGGCCTGCGCCAAGCGCTATCTGCAAGGCGGCGCCAAAGTCGTGCTGATTGACCGCGACGACGTCGCATTGGCCAAGATTTGCGCCGAAGCGGGCGCGATGGCCATTCCTTTGGTGGTCGACCTGCTCTCGCCCGCCAGCATCAACACCATGATGCCGGGGATTCTTGCCAAGACGGGGCATCTGGATGTGTTCCACGCAAATGCCGGTGCCTATGTCGCGGGCGAGATCTGGCTGGACGATCCCGATACATGGGACCGCATGCTTTACCTCAACGTCAACGCGGTCTTTCGCACCATTCAGGCCGTTCTGCCCCATATGATCGAACGTGGGACCGGCGATATCATTGCCACCTCGTCGGTTGCGGGCCATACGCCGGTGGTTTGGGAGCCGATCTATACCGCCTCCAAACACGCGGTGACGGCCTTTATCACGACCGTGCGCCGTCAGGTGCTGAAACACGGCATCCGTGTCGGCGAAGTGTCGCCTGGCCCCGTGGAAACGGCGCTGCTCAAAGACTGGCTGCCCGAGCGTCTGGAAAAGGCCAAACGCGATGGTGCCCTGATGGCAGCGGCCGAGATTGCCGAGGCGGTGGCCTTTATCCTAAGCCGTCCGCGTACCGTAACGATCCGCGACATCATCATCTTGCCCGCGTCATTCGACATCTAGGTCAAAAGAAAGATCGCGTACTTTCAACGCTTTCACGTTGATGGACAGACCGCCGTCATCACAGGTGGCGGGCGAGGCGGGGGCGCATTTGGTGTTCTTTGGGCCCGACCTTGCGATTGCTCAAGCCGCCATGGCGGCCCTGCACATCAAGGGCTTTTGGGCCGTAGCGGGCGAGGTGCGCGACGCTGCCCGCAGGACGGCCTGTCTCGACGATCTGACCAAATGCGGCGCGCCGGCCACGAACTTTGTCAACAATGCAGGCGTGGGCAAAAATGGGATCGAGGCGCAGGATATGACCGATGGCGATTGGCTTTGGATGATGGATGTCAACCTTAACGCCGTCTTTTGATGCGCGCG
>CAXNKP010000307.1:0-3876 GCA_964202815.1 Stagnihabitans sp.
TGCCGATAGGCGGAGTAGATCCCGATGGGTACTGCAATGGCAACCCCCAGCAGATAGGCTGTGCCGATCACTGTGAGGGTTTGGGGGATCCGCTGGCCGATTACCGTAAAAACCGGGCTTCGCGATTGCCACGACAGAATGCGCTGTTCGCCGCCGACAAGGTTCAATCCCAGCCAACCGTCTAGCAAATTGGCCGGTTCCACCCAGAAAAACTGCCGCAGCCAAAGAATATAGCGCAAGTAGACCGGTTGATCCGCCCCCAGCGCCTCGATCATCTTTTTGCGCACCTCGGGCGGTACGGTCAGGGGAATCTCTGACATTGGCGATCCGGGTGCCAGATCGACCAGCAGGAAAATGATCAAGCTTATGAACAAAAGCGTTGGTATCGCTAAAAGCAGCCTGCGAAGGATAAAGGTCAGCATGGCCTGCGACGCCTTTGTTGATAAGCTTAAGGGATAGGCGGGCCCCGCGTGCAGGGCCCGCCCAAGGGTTTAGATCACTTCACGCGGAACCAATCTGCCACGTTCCACAATTCGCTATCCCAAGCGTTGATTTTAACACCGCCCAAAGCATTGGAATGGGCCGACAGCGTGCCGCGGTGTACCAACGGCACCACAATGCCGCTGTCTTTGGTGACCATGTCGTTCAACTTCTTGGCCAATTCGGCACGTTTTGCCTCATCGCGTGTGCCCGACAATTCGGTGACCATGGCGTCATAAGCCGGGTCACAGAACCGGTTCATGTTTTCACCCTGCCACTGGTTTTCCGGCGAAGGGGCTTTGTCACACTTGTATTGCGTCAAATAAGCTTCCGGATCGGTGCCATCGAAGTTGTTGGCGTACATTTCGACATCGGCGTAGAACTTCTGGAACGTGTCGGGCGAGCCCGCATCGCCACCAAAGAACACCGATGGGTCAATCGCCTTCAGCTCGGTTTCAACACCAATCTCTGCCCACCAATCCTTGATCAGCGCCTGGAAGTCCTGACGGATTGGGTTCACGGTTGATTGATACAGGATCGACAATTTCTTGCCGTCTTTCTCGCGGATGCCGTCGCCGTCGGTATCCACCCAGCCCGCAGCTTCAAGCAGGGCTTTTGCACCCTCGATGTCTTGCGTCAGGCAGCCTGTGTTGTCAGAAGCGTATAGCGCGGGTGCAGGGACAATATTGCAGCTTGGTGCGCCGCCAGCGCCGTAGCCCACTTCCGTCAGGATTTGGCGGTCAATCGCCATCGAAAGCGCTTTGCGCACGTTGATGTCCGACAGGAAGGGGTGGGGGTGCTTGGCGGTTGACCGCTCGCCTTCGGGCAGGTCTGCCGAAGGATCAGTCATGTTCATTTCCAGACGCTCGATCAGCGTGCCAAAGGCCACAACAAAGACACCCTTGCCTTCAGCGGCCATGGCGGCTTGGCTGTCGGGGGGGATCTGGGTGTTCCAGGCATAGTCAAACTCGCCCGTTGACATCACGGCGCGGGCAGAGCCTTCGGCATCGCCGCCGCCCTTGATCACAGCCGACGCAAACGCAGGCTTTGCCGGATCGCGGTAGTTGGCGTTGGCTTCCATCGACACGGTATCATTGACGGTAAATCCAGTGACCTTGAATGGGCCCGTGCCCAAGGGCATCGAGTTTTGATCGGTGCAGGTCGGTGCTGCAGCCCCCGTGCAGGCCGCAAACTGCGCCTTTTGCAGGACGGGAGAGGTCGAGCCGACAAAAGCCGTGAAGGGGTTCGGTTTTGGCCCGTTGAAGGTGATTTTCACGCTCATATCGTCGACCGCTTCGATCGACTTGATACCGTCAAACTTCGACAACTGCGCGCAGCCGCCGGCCGGATCCATGCAATACTGGCCAGTGAATACCACGTCAGCCGCAGTGACCGGCGAACCATCGGCCCACAAAAGGCCAGGCAGCAGTTTCCATGTGATCGAGGTCAGATCTTCCGAGATGCCGCCATTGGCAACGCTTGGAATTTCGCTGACCAATTTGGGGATCAGCGCGCCGGTGTCGTCATAGCCCGCCAAGGGCTCGACCACCATTGATGCGGCGAAGATGTCTTTGGTCCCCGACGACAGGTAGGGGTTCATGATCGACACGGCCTGCGGGAAGGTCAGCTTGACCTCACCGTCGGTGCCACGCTCGGCAAAGGCGGCCGGCGCCATGGCAAAGGCGCAGACAGCCCCAAGTAGGGCAGATTTCAGGTTCATTGGGATACTCCTTGTTGAAGGTGCTTTTGGTCGTAGAAACCGCCGGTTGATCCGGTGGCCGATTTAATCGGGTCAAACAGGTGGCAAGCGACTTGGCGGCCTGTCTCTGCCTGAACAAGGGCTGGCTTTTCGGTCAGGCACCGATTAAATACCTTTGGGCAGCGGGTGCAGAAATTGCAACCCTTGGGGGGATTGGCGGGCGAGGGCAGATCGCCTTTCAGCAAAATCCGCTGTCGTGTGCGGGCGCGCGCAGGGTCGGGTTCGTTCACCGCAGAAAGCAGCGCCTCGGCATAGGGATGCAGCGGGCGGGCGTAAAGGTCATCGCGGGGCGAAAGTTCCACAATCCGCCCCAGATACATCACGGCGACCCTGTCGGCGATATGGCGCACCATCGACAGATCGTGGCTGATGAACAGATAGGTCAGGCCGAACTTATCTTGCAAATCCTCCAGCAGGTTGACTACCTGCGCTTGGATCGACACATCCAAGGCGGCAATGGGTTCATCGCAGACAATGAATTTCGGGTTCAATGCCAAGGCGCGGGCGATGCCAATGCGTTGGCGTTGACCGCCCGAGAATTCATGCGGGAAGCGGTTGGCAAAGCGGCGGTTCAGGCCGACTTGATCCATCAATTCATAGATCCGCTCTTGGCGCTGGGCACTGGTCATCGCCGTATGTTCGACCAGTGGTTCGCCGATGATCGACGACAAAGACATCCGCGGGTTCAAACTGGCTTGCGGGTCTTGAAACACCATCTGCATCGTGGGCCGCTTTTTGCGCAGCGCTTCCGCCCCCAAAAGGGCAATGTCTTGCCCGTCAATCACCACGCGGCCCGCGGTTGGCTTATACAAACGCAAGACAGCCCGCCCCAGCGTCGATTTGCCGCATCCAGATTCGCCAACCAACCCCAAGGTCTCGCCCGCGCGGATGGTAAAGCTGACGTCATCCACCGCCTTAACATCACCACTGTGCCGGCGCAGCACGCCGGAATAGACAGGAAAATACATCTTCAGCCCGTCGACTTGCACCAAATCCGGCTTAGGGGCCTCACGCATGGCGGACCCCGGCCTGCCAATGGCAGGCCACGTCATGGCCATGGCCCAAGGGCAGCGCATCCACGGCCCGTCTTTGGGGATTTTCGACATCGCAGCGGTCAAACTGATGGGCGCAGCGCGCCCGAAAGGCGCAGGCGACAGGAGCTACCGTCATGATGGGCGGTTGGCCTTCGATCACCGGCAACCGCGCTTCGCGCTGGCCCGTGATGGTTGGAATGGTGCGCAACAAGGCGCGGGTATAGGGATGCTGGGGCCTTTGAAAAATCTGATCCACCGGCGCATGTTCTACGACTTGCCCGCCATACATCACCATCACGCGGTCGGCTATCCCTGCGATCACGCCTAAATCATGGGTGATCCAGATGATGGCCATGCCAAGTTTTTTCTGCAGATCCTTCATCAAGTCAATGATTTGCGCCTGAATGGTCACATCCAGCGCGGTTGTGGGTTCATCAGCGATCAACAGATCCGGCTCGCAGGCCAAGGCGATGGCAATCATCACTCTTTGCCGCATGCCGCCCGAGAATTGATGCGGATAGAATTTCACCCGTTTGGCCGCATCGGGAATGCCCACCATCTCTAGCAAAGCCACGGCCCGCGCGCGGGCTTGGGGTTTTGTCA
>CAXNKP010000308.1:0-3872 GCA_964202815.1 Stagnihabitans sp.
GGAGATCAAGCGCAAAGACTACGAGGCGCAGATGGAAGGCTTGCAGGTGCAAATGGTGCGGATGCATTATGATCTGAAGGCCAAGGGCAAGCGGTTGGTCGTGGTGTTCGAAGGCCGCGATGCGGCAGGCAAGGGCGGCACGATCGAAGCGATGCGCCTGAACCTGAACCCGCGCGTGGCCAAGATCGTGGCACTGGCCAAACCGACCGAGCGCGAAGCCGCGCAATGGTATTTCCAGCGCTATATCGACCAATTGCCCGCAAAGGGTGAGATTTCGCTTTACGACCGCAGTTGGTACAACCGCGCTATTGTGGAACCGGTCTTTGGCTTTTGCACTCAAGACGAGCGCGCGAAGTTCTTCCGCCAACTGCCTGAATTTGAACGCATGATTGTCGATGAGGGCATTGTGCTGATCAAGCTTTGGCTGGAGGTGGACCGCGCCGAACAGCTTAAACGCTTTTTGGACCGCGAAAAAGATCCGATGAAACAGTGGAAGCTCAGCCAGATCGACATCGACGGGTTGTCGAAGTGGAAGGACTATTCGGCAGCCATCGCCCACACCATGGCCAAATCCAACTTTATCTTTGCGCCTTGGACGGTGATCTTGTCGGACGATAAGCTGCGCGCGCGGACTGCCGCGATGCAAACCGTGCTGATGGCGATGGATTACCCCGGCAAAGACCCCAAGTTGATCGGCACGATTGATACACGGATTTGTGGCGGCCCGGCCTTGTGCGGGCTTTAGGGCAAGGGCGCAAGACGGCCCCGGCTGGGGGGGTCACACCCCGCAGAACCCCAAGGAGTATTTATGCCTCGGTGAAAGCGTAGAGTTTAGCGGAACAGGACAAGCGCGCCCGGGCTCCACCCCACGCGGGTGCGGGTGCCGATGTCAAGGACAGGGCGGCCGAAGACGTTGCGCATCGACAGGCGGACGGGGGCGGAAGTGCCGTCCAAAAGGATGTCGTAATAGGTCATGTCGCCATAATAGACGACCTCTTCGACCGTGGCCATGGTTTCACGGTCACTGGCCTGTTGGCCTTCGAACAGCAAGGTGGCGGTTTCAGGGCGAAAGCCGATGGTGGCGCCATTGGCGCTGGCACTGCCCGTCACTTGCTTTTCGGCATCCAAGTGCAAGCGACCAAAGCCTTGGACCTCGACCTCGACCATACCGCCAGCTTCCGAAAGAATCTGCGCAGAGAGAAAATTCATCGTGCCGATGAAATTGGCCACAGCGCGGGTTTTGGGCAGGCGATATAGGCGTTCAGGGCTGTCAAGCTGGGCAATTTGGCCTTCGAACATCACAGCGATACGGTCAGACATCACGAGCGCCTAGTCCTGATCATGGGTGACCAGAATGAAGGTGATGCCAACCTGACGTTGTAGCTTTATCAACTCGACCTGCATATTCTCGCGAAGTTTTTTATCCAAAGCGGACAGCGGTTCATCCAGCAGCAAGACCTTGGGCTTCAAGATCAGGGCGCGGGCCAAGGCCACGCGCTGGCGCTGGCCCCCCGAAAGAGCATGGGCCGCACGTGCGCCGTAGCCCGACAGGCCCACCATCGCCAAAGCCTCGTCCACCGCGCGGGCTTTGTCGACAAAGGGGCGCGGGTCTTTGCGCAGGCCAAAGCCGACGTTTTGCGCCACGGTCAGATGAGGAAAGATGGCGTAGCTTTGAAAGACCATATTGGTCGGGCGCTTGTTAGGCGGCACACCGGCCACATCCTTGCCGTCGATCAGCACCACCCCGGACGAGATCCCTTCAAACCCTGCAATCGTGCGCAAAAGCGTCGTCTTGCCACAGCCAGAGGGGCCAAGAAGGGAAAAGAACTCTCCGGCCTTGATCGTGGCAGATATGCCGCGCAAGGCGTGGTAATCGCCGTAATACTTCTGCACATCTTGAAATTCGATCATGGTGGGTTTGCCAGATGTCACAGGAAGCCTCCCCTATCTTTGGCACCGGTGCGCGCAAGTCCACGCCGGCGGAAAAACTCTGCCAAGGCCAGAAGGGTGATGGATACCCCGACAAGGATCGTGCCCAAGGCCATGATATTGGGCACGTTTTTAGGAAAACGCAGTTGCCCGTAGATGAAGGTTGACAACAAAGGCTCGCCCGAGCCCAGAAAATTCGCCACGATGAATTCATCCAACGAGATCGTAAAGCAGATCAACATGGCCGAAATGATGCCCGGCATCACCAAGGGCAGTATGATAAGGCGGAAGGTGGAAAAGGGCCCTTCTCCCAGATCATAAGCGGCCTCTTCGAGCGATTTATCCAAAGATTGGAAGGCCGAGGTCAAAATCGCCACCGCAAAGGGCGTGCAAACCAGTACATGGCCCAGAATGATGGTGAACAGCGACAAAGGAATGCCCACGGACAGCAACACCACCAACAAGGCCATCGCCATGATGATTTCCGGTAAGACCATGGGCAACATGATCAGCGCCATAAGGGGGCCCGCAGCCTTGAACTGATACCGCGTTCGGGCGCGCGCGGCGAGCGTGCCCAAAGCCGTCGCCAAAACCGCGGTTGAGGCCGCAACCAGCAAAGAGTTTTTAAGCGCCTTGCCCAGCACCGCATCGTGAAACACATTCTGGAACCACTCTGTCGTAAAACCCTGCAAGGGAAAGGCCACGGCGGTGGAATTGTTAAAAGCAAAGATCGGTAAGATCATAATGGGGCAGTATAAAAACAGCAGATACCCCACTGTGTAGACCCGCAAGACAGGAACTTTCATGTCGGCCCCTTCAAATAGCGGCGGTTGAGCCAGAGGAAAATCACCGACACCACGCCCACCACCAGCATCGCCGACACGGCTATGGCCGACCCCAGCGCGCGGTTATCAGCCTTGAGCATCTGCTTTTCAATCATATTGGCGATCATCGGAATTTTGCCGCCTCCGATCAGGTTCGGCGTCACATAATCGCCAATCGTCGGAATGAACACAATCAAAACGGCTGCAATCACCCCCGTCATCGACAAGGGCAAAGTCACGCGCAGGAAGGTTGCGAACCGCGTTTCACCCAGATCCTGGCCGGCTTCCAGCAAAGAACGGTCAATCTTCTCAAGGGCTACATAGATCGGCAAAATGGCAAAGGGCGCATAGGCATGGGCCAAGGTGACCACCATGGCTTGGATGGTAAAACTCATCTGCAATGGATCAGGGATGATATGAAGCCCTTCCAGAACAGAGTTGATCACCCCCGTCCGGCTGATCATCACATTCCACATGAACACACGGATCACATAAGATGTCCAAAATGGGATGGTGATCATGAAAAGCCACAGCGATTTTCGCGAAGGTTCGACATTGAAGCTGACGAAATAGGCCACCGGATAGGCCAAAAGCACCGTCGTCGCCGTCACCAAGATTGAGACCAGCAAAGACCGCGCCATCAAGCTGCGCACGATAGGATCGCTCCATGCGCCAAGATAACCGTCCGGTGACATGGTGCCATCGGCCAGTTGCGAATAACACTCGCCAATGTAATTACACAGTTGGAACTGCGGCAGGGTGGTCAGGTAGCCATCGGTCATCACCGAATAAACCAAGGTGGCCACCAAGGGGGCCGCCAGCAGCACGATGGCATAAAGGGCTGTCGGGCTGATCAAGGCCAAACCAAAGGCGGCCTGCGATCCCCAAAACCGGGGTCGCTTAAGCGGGTCAGACATCGGGCACCCTATGAGATTGGTGGGCTATGCCCCAAGATCAACCATCTTGGGGCCGTTATGACAAGCCCTTTGATAGCCAGACCCGGCAGAAAAGCACATTCCAAAGCCTCAGGGCTTGAGCAGAACTCTGATAGAAAAACCCACTCATGAGTGTCTTTTGTGTCTGGTTAGGAAAAAAAGGGTGGCTTTTGGACAATTTGAT
>CAXNKP010000309.1:0-3867 GCA_964202815.1 Stagnihabitans sp.
AAGATCTGGCCCGATTTCACCACATCGCCCACTTTGACCAGCCATTTGGCCAAGGTGCCCTCTTCCATCGTGGGCGACAGGGCCGGCATCAGAACTTCGGTTGCCATGGTCTCTCTCCCCTCAGGCGTAAATATCGGTCCAAAGCTCGGTCAAGGCCGGCTCGGGACTGTCTTTGGCAAATTCGGCCGAGGCGTTGACCTGTTCTTTGATCTCGCGGTCAATCACCTTCAGATCCTCGTCCGAGGCAAGGCCGGCATTCAGCAACAGATCGCGCACATGTTCGATCGCGTCTTTTTCCGAGCGGATTTTTTCAACCTCTTCACGCGTGCGGTATTTGGCGGGGTCGGACATGGAATGGCCACGGTAGCGGTAGGTCATCATTTCCAAGATATAGGGGCCTTGACCCGCGCGGCAGTGGGCCACTGCCTTTTCACCCGCCGCTTTCACGGCCAGAACGTCCATGCCGTCCACATGCTCGCCCGGAATGCCCTAAGCCGCACCGCGCCCAAAGAACGTGCCTGACTTGGTGGAGCGTTTCACCGACGTTCCCATAGCGTACTGATTGTTTTCGATGACAAAAATCACCGGCAACATCCAAAGTTCGGCCATGTTGTAGGTTTCATAGACTTGGCCCTGATTGGCCGCCCCATCGCCGAAATAGGTGAAGGTCACATTGTCATTGCCAAGGTACTTGTCGGCCAAAGCCAAGCCTGCGCCCAAGGGCACCTGCGCGCCCACAATGCCGTGGCCGCCGTAAAAATGCTTCTCTTTGCTGAACATATGCATCGAGCCGCCCTTGCCTTTGGAATAGCCCCCTTCGCGCCCGGTCAACTCAGCCATGACACCCTTTGGGTCCATGCCGCAGGCCAGCATATGGCCGTGGTCGCGGTAAGAGGTGATGCGCTTGTCGCCCTCTTTGGTGCAGGCTTCCAAGCCCACCACCACGGCCTCTTGGCCGATGTACAGATGGCAAAAGCCGCCGATCAGGCCCATGCCATACAACTGGCCTGCCTTTTCTTCAAAACGGCGGATCAACAGCATCTCGCGGTAAAAGCCCAAAAGCTCTTCCTTGGATACATTGCTTTTCGTGGGTTCTTTCTTAACGGCCAAAGCGACAGCCTCCCTGCGGCGATAGATAGTTTAGTGTTAAACTATCTATACAGCATCGGTGAAACAACGCAAAAGCCTATTTTGGGATGTCCACACACACCAGTGCATAGCAGCCATGCACCCAAAGCAACACCAAGGGGGCTGGCTTAGCGGATGACAATTTCGTCGGTGCGTATGTAACCCAGCACCGAACGGACCTGTTCATCCAACAGGTCCATGTCCAGATAATCGTCCGACAGGCGGCGCGTCAGGTTTTTTACCTTGGCCAAATCTGCCAAAAGCAGATCACGTTCCCGCGTCAGGTTTTGCAATTCGTCTGACGTTTGCACCTGGCGCAGCACGCCGTAATCGCCCTGCACAGCAGCAAAGGCGAAATAAGCTGACAGCGTGGCGGTTAAGGCAAAATACATCATGCCGCCAAAACGCAGGCCAGACCGTGGCTTGGGTAGAGAGATGCTCATGGTGTCCTCGTGCCCCTCTCACGGGAGCTTTATCAAAGTGTGCCACAGGAAAACACTTTTGAAAAGCCTTATGCGAAAAGCGCCCCGAATTGGGGCGCTTTTGAGTTCGTCTTTGGCTTTGGTTTAGGCTTTGTAGATATCGACAAGGCTTTGCAGCAAGGCCAAGGCCTCGTCGCGCGGGCGCTGGAAACAGTTGCGCCCGATGATTGACCCATTGCCGCCGCCGTCGCGAATGGCGCGGGCATCATCAAGCACGGATGCCGCCCCCTTGGCGGCACCGCCCGAAAACACGATCAACCTCCGCCCGTTGAGGGCCGAGCGCACGCATTCGCGCACACGGTCGGTTTGGGTGGCGACAGGCACATTCCCCGTTTCAAAGGCTTTCTTCGCCTCGGGTTGGCTAAGGTGGTCGGTGGACAGCTTCACCTTGATAATATGCGCCCCCAAAAGGGCCGCGATATGGGCGGCATAGGCGGTGATATCAGCGGCTGTCTCGCCGTCTTTGTCCAGATCCTCGCCGCGCGGGTAAGACCAGATCACCGTAGCCACGCCTTTGGCCGCTGCCTCGCGCCGCATCTCGGCGATATCGGCAAACATCGACAGGCTTTGTGATGATCCGGGGTAGATCGTAAATCCAATGGCCGAACAGCCCAGACGCAAGGCATCCGCGACGCTGGCGGTGATGGCTTGGGTTTTGGGCGCGCTGGCGGGCAACAAGGAATTGGACGAATTCACCTTAAGAATCGTTGGGATCTGGCCTGCAAAGGTATCAGCCCCTGCTTCCAGTGGCCCCAAAGGCGCGGCATAGGCCGAAAGGCCCGCGTCGATGGCGATTTGATAGTGGTAATGCGGATCATAGGCCGCAGGATTGACAGCGAAAGACCGCGCTGGCCCATGCTCGAAGCCCTGATCAACGGGCAGGATGATCAGCTTGCCCGTGCCGCGCAATTGCCCTTCGTTCAGCATGCGGGCCAGATTGGCCTTCACTCCGGGTGTTTCGCCTTCATAATTTGACAAGATTTTCTGAATGATCCGGCTGGTACGCATCGCGGCCTCCTCGCATGAAGTGTTGTTACCTTTATCGGGGGGCTTGGCCGTGCTGGCAATCTTGGTTTTGCGCTAACAGGGCAAAAAAGCGACGGACCGTGGCGGTTGCGATAAGGGCCCGCACGGGATATGCACAGAGCATGACGAACGCCGATCCCAAACGTCTGATCCGCATTTCCCGCGAGAGCGGGGCCGAAGGCCATTGCGAACCACCGCCAGAGCCGCTGAACCTTGGCCACCGGGTGCGCGAGTTGCGCAAGGCCAAAGGTTGGACGCTGGATCAAGCCGCCACCCAAGCAGGGCTGGCGCGATCGACCCTGTCAAAGATCGAAAACGGCCAGATGTCGCCCACTTATGACGCGGTGCGCAAACTGGCCGAGGGGTTGAAAATCTCTGTCCCCCAGCTTTTCACGCCAGCGGCGCGCGCGCAGGTCTCAGGCCGCATGGCCGTGACCAAGTTTGGCACGGGGCAGGGCCATATCACCACAACTTACGAACACGAGCTTTTGGCAGGCACCCTGACGCGCAAGCAAATGCTGCCCTATCGCGCCACGATCAGGGCCCGCTCGATGGAGGATTTTGACGGTTGGGTCCGGCACGAGGGCGAAGAATTTCTCTATGTGCTGACCGGTGTCGTGCGCCTTTATTCAGAGTTTTATGAACCCGTTGACTTGCGCCGGGGCGACAGCGCCTATTATGACGCCACCATGGGGCATAACGTCCTTAGCCTGTCAGAAGACGATGCGACCCTGCTTTGGGTGACATCGCTGGCCTAACGCCCTTCATCGCCTTGGCGCCTGTGACATCTGCTTAGCCCCCAAACCAGCCTGACACACGGTTCGCACCGCCAGAGATATCCTGGCCCACGCCAGAAATCGTGTTGCAGCCTGAAAGGGCCACCAGAACAGCCAAAACAAACAGTTTTTTCATGAGATGCCTCGCCTTTTTAAGTTAGTTTTGGTGCCACCATACATCCGGCATGAAGCCAAGCCAATCCCCGTAGACCGCGACATGATCGGGGTGTTTCAAGGTGCTTTTGTGGGCGATGTGGCTGACGTTGGAATACCAGAACGGTATCACATATCGACCTGAGGTCAGGACCCGGTCAAGGGCCTGAACGGCCAAAACAAAGTCCTCGCGCCGCGTTGAGCGGACCATTTGCGTGATCAACCCGTCCACCGCGGCAGAGGCCACCCCCATCCAATTACGCGTGCCTTCCTTGGTGACCCCTTCCGATCCCCAATAAAGC
>CAXNKP010000310.1:0-3858 GCA_964202815.1 Stagnihabitans sp.
CCTCTCCGGCCGCCGCGGCGGACGACCGATCCGCTTGCCGCGGGGCCGGGTCATGGGGGGCACGTCAATGGTGAACTCGGCAATCGCCGTCAGACCCGCTTGCGCCGACATGGACCGCTGGGCGCGCGACTTCGGCTGCACGGGTTGGGACTGGCAAAGCCTTCTGCCCTTGTTCCGCCGGATCGAGACTGACCGCGACTTTCCCGCCCATCCGCTGCATGGCAACGCCGGACCCATCGTCATTCAGCGGTGGAAGCCGGAAAGCTGGGCGCCAGTCAACGCGGTCTTTGCCGAAGCGGCTGCCGAGTTGGGCTATGCCGAGGCGCCCGACCTGAACGGCTTGCACGCCGATGGCGGTGTTTGGGGCGCGCTGCCGCACAATCGGTTCAAGGAGGAGAAGCAGGGCACGCTCAACACCTATCTCAGGGCCGCACGGGCGCGCCCGAACCTTTCCCTGCGCGGTGGCGCGCTGGTCGACAGGGTGCTGGTCGAGAATGGCGCTGCCGGCGGAGTGGTGCTGGCGGGCGGCGAGATCGTGCGCGCCCGCGGGGTGGTGCTGGCGGGCGGCGTCTACAACAGCCCGGCCATTCTGCAACGCTCAGGGATAGGTCCAACAGCACTTTTGACGCGCCATGGCATCCCGCTTGTGGCCAACTTGCCGGTTGGGCGCGGCCTTAGCGACCATCCAGGCTGCGCCTTCTTCCTGCGGGCCGAGGGAATTTCGCGCATGACAGGGCGGCTTTTCGCCACAACGCTGCGCGGCCGCCTAGGGGCAGACGGCGCACCGCCGTGGCACATTCACCCCTTTCCCGCCGATGAGGAGGAAGGCCGGATAGGCTTTTTCGTCTTCCTGTGCCGCCAAAGATCAGTTGGAAGGGTCGAGATCGCCGGGCCCGACCCCTATGCAGCACCAATCATTGACCACGATTATCTGTCCGATCCGGCTGACCGCCAGGCTTTTCACAATGCCTATGCCGAGATGCAAGCCCTCGCGGCGACCGGTGCCTTTGGCAAAGCCCGAGCGCGCCACGAAACCAGGCTGGACGAGGTGGACACGCATCTCGACAAGATGCTGGCGTCCGCCCATCACCAAAGCGGCGGCTGCGCGATGGGACCAAGCCCTGAAAGCTCGGTGGTTTCGCCGGACCTTGCCGTCCACGGGGTGACCGGGCTTTGGGTGGCGGACGGCAGCGTCTTTCCCGACACGATCATCAACAACACGAACCTCACATGCTATGTGATCGGCGAGCGCGCGGCTGACATTGTTGGCAGAGCGATGGGAGATCTGTAAACCCCTGCCCTGTTCCACGGTTCAACCCTGGGAAGGCTGTGGTGTGCAAATTGGTTGGCGCTGGCGTCGTCGGCCTTCATGGTCTTTAGCATGACGGCGCTCTATTTCTCCGCCCTGCGACCGGTGGACAAGGTGGCCGTCAAACCGCATGTTTCGTCGGTATTCCATGCCATGCAGTATCTAATGGGCCATCAAGCCCGCGAGAAGTTAGAAATTCCGCGGATTTGGCGGAGTGCAGGACCGTCAGTCACCGCCCCGCGGGTTCCGGCCTAGGATAATCATCGTCAGGATATCGTCCTCTGTCAGATCGCTGACCCGCTCGGTCCCGATCAAACGGCCATTCTTCATCACCGAAACCCGATCGCAGAGCCCCATCATCTCGCGCGTGTCATGGCTGACGAGGAAGATGCCAAGGCCTTGCGCCTTGAGTTCGCGAATAAGGTCCGCGACCATCGCTGTCTCATGGACACCAAGCGCGGCGGTCGGCTCGTCCATAATCAAGATGCGTGCGTTGAAATAAACTGCCCGCGCGATGGCCACAGACTGGCGCTGTCCGCCCGACAGTGCGCTGACCGGCACGGTAAGCTTGCGAAAGCTTGGGTTAAGCCGGGCCATGATGCGGCGGGTCTCGGCCTCCATCCGTTCATGGTCGACCAGCCCCCAGGCTGTGGTCAGCTCGCGGCCAAGGAACAGGTTTGACGCGGCATCGCGATTGTCGGCCAGCGCGAGGTTCTGGTAGATTGTTTCGATGTTATTGCGCCGGGCATCGGCCGGGCTGTTGATCTGGACGGGGCGGCCATCGATCCTGATTTCTCCGGAATCGGCTTTTTGAGCGCCCGCGAGGATCTTGATAAGCGTCGATTTTCCCGCGCCATTGTGGCCAAGCAGCCCCATCACCTCTCCTGGGTAAAGGTCGATCGTGACGCCGTCGACGGCCCGCACACCGCCGAACGAAACGCGGATATCATACATCTCGACCAACGGGACGGGCTTGGCCGCAGCTTGGCCCAATACAGTTTCAGATACTTCCACCAGGCATCTCCTTGCGCCAAATTGTTTCATATACTACCATCAATTCAGCTGCGGGCCAAGTCGGGCTTTCAGAACCCAAACGTGGGGGAAAGGCGCGTCCGGTGGAGATTTACACATTGGGCGGGCCGGACGGGGTGCAGCTTAGCTTCATCTGCGTCGGGGCCGCGATGATCAGGCTTTTGGTGCCCGACCGGGATGGGCATCGGCGGAATGTCGTTCTGGCCCATGGCGACTTGGAGGCCTATCGAACACAGACCCACTGCCTAGGGGCGATCTGCGGACGATATGCCAACCGGATCGACGCAGGGCGCTTCTCGCTGGATGGTCAAGAGGTGCGGCTGGCAGTCACGGACCGAGGCTCGAATGTGCACGGCGGGCCGCAGGGCTTCGATACGGCGGTCTGGGCCCTCATGGGCATCGAGGAAAGAGACGGTATCGCCGCAGCGAAGCTGACCCTGCGTAGCCCGGATGGCGATCAGGGTTTTCCCGGAACGCTGGATGCGACAGTGATCTACCGGCTGGGGCCGGACTGGTTGGAAATCGACTACAGCGCCGTCAGCGACCGGCCAACGATCGTTAGCCTAACCAACCATTCGTATTTCAACCTTGGCGGCGAAGGGTCCGGTTCGGTAGAGGGGCACTGGATGCAGGTGAATTCAGGACTTTATACACCCAGCGATGCGCGGTTGGTACCGCGAGGCACGGTTGAGCCGGTCGAGGGAACGCCTTTCGACTTTACGACGGCCAAGCCCATCGGTCGCGACCTGCGGATGGCCCATCCCATGATACTTGCTGGCCGGGGTTTTGACGTCAACTTCATGCTAGGCGGCCAAATGCAAGAGGCCTGTCGCATCTGGGACCCGGCCAGCGGGCGGCTTATGCGGGTCAGCACCTCGGCACCCGCTTTCCAGTTCTTTTCCGGCAACGGGCTTGACGGCACCACCGTTTCGCGCGACGGGCTGGCCCACCGGCAGAGCGACGGCTTCTGCCTTGAACCCCATTACCCTGCGAATGCGCCGAACCTGGCACAGTTTCCCTCGCCGGTCTTGCGGCCGGGCCAGACCTGGCGCAGCCTGAGCAGGTTCGACTTCGCCATAGCCGTGGCAGAGGATTGATGGATGATTGACACACACCAGCACCTGATCCACCGCGACTTGCTGCGCTATCGCTGGACCGAAAAGATCGGGCCACTCGCGCAGGGCTGTTTCACAACCACCGACTATGCCCGCGATCTGGGTGGGCGCGGGATCGCGGGAACCCTGTTCATGGAATGTGCCGTCGAGGATGCCGATTACCGGGCCGAGGCGCGGATTGTGGCAGAGCATATCCGCAGGCCAGACAGCGGGCTGATCGGGCAAATCGCCTCTTGTCGGCCCGAAACCGACGACGGATTTTGCGTCTGGCTGGACGAGGGACCATCGCTGGGCGTGGTGGGATACCGCAGAGTGTTGCATGTGGTGCCCGATGCGGTCTCGCAGGGCGCCACGCTGCGGCGCAACCTTAAGCTTCTTGGCCAACGCGGTCTGCCGTTCGAC
>CAXNKP010000311.1:0-3858 GCA_964202815.1 Stagnihabitans sp.
CTTTGGATTTTTCAGCCGTCCCTGTCTTTCCCGCCACCTGATAGCCCGCAACATTGGCAAAGGTCGCTGTCCCGTCGGTCACAACGCTGCGCATCATGATTACGCAGGCTTTGGCCGTGGCCTCGCTGATCACACGCGGGCCTTGGACGTGGTGATCGGAATGCAGCAAAGTGGGTGTCACCTTGGTGCCACCATTGCCAATCATCGCATAGGCCGCCGCAAGATTCACAAGGCTCGTCGTAATGCCATGGCCGTAAGATGCCGTGACCGTCGAAACATCGATCCATGGGTCTTGAAAACGCGCTTTGGCGGAAGCCGCTTCGATCAGTTCGATCTGCGGGGGGGCCAGCAGGCCCAAATTTGTCAGAAATTCCTTTTGCCGCGCGCCACCGATCATCAACCCGATATGGCCAGCGCCGATGTTGGATGACACCACAATAACATCTGAAACGCTTTTGGTGGGGCCATAGTCGTGGCCATCCCATTCATTGATGGAAAAATCGTTGACAAGGAAAGGCTTGGCGGTCTCGATCTGGGTGTCGGGGGTGACCAGCCCCAGATCCATCGCCTGCGCTACGGCAAATATCTTGAAGGTTGATCCAAACTCATAAACGCCCTGCACTGCGCGGTTGAAAAGCGGGCTGTCGGATTGGTTCTTGCTGGGTGCCACGGCCCCGCGATCATTAGGGTCAAAGTCGGGCAGGCTGGCCATGGCCAGCACCTCGCCGGTGTGCACATCCATCAAAATTGCAGCGGCCCCTTTGGCATTCAGTGTCGACATACCGGCAGCCAACACCTCTTCGACCGTAGTTTGCAGGGTCAAGTCAATAGAAAGGGTCAAAGGCCTGGCAGAGAGCGCCGGATCGCTCAGACGCTGCTCTTGGGCCGCCTCCAAGCCTGCTGTACCAATGACTTGGGCAGCATCGACCCCTTCCACCCCAAATGCCGTGCCCCCCAGAATATGGGCCGCCAGCGTGCCATTTGGGTAGAGGCGCATTTCACGCCGGCCGAAATACAAGCCCGGATCGCCGATTTCGTGGACTCTTTGCTTTTGCTCGGGCGACAAAACCTTGCGCACCCATAAAAAGCTGCGCCGGTCCGTGAAGCGGCGCAGCAAGTCTTCGGCTTTCATTTCAGGAAAGATCGCAGCCAAGGCTGTGGCCGCATGCGCCGGGTCAACCAGATCGCGGGTTTGGGCATAAAGGGAATAGGTCAGCATATTGGTGGCCAAAATGCGGCCTTTGCGGTCCAAAATATCGGCGCGCTGTGCCGTGATTTCAGATCGACCAGACGCGACACGCGGTTCTGTGGGGGTCGAGGCCGCAAGTGTGCCCATCCGCGCCCCGATCATTGCAAATGAAACAAAAAAGCACAGGGCCAACAAGATCAAGCGTTTTTCTGCCCGCGCCCGCGATGTATCGCGCAAAGCATCGTTACGCGCCGCAAGGTTCGCTTTTTCGATCACGTCGGGATTTTGGCCTTTGGAACGGGCCGCCAATATCCGGGCCAAAGGGCGCAGCGGTGTGCGGATCATGGGATTTGCGCCCCCTCCGCGACAATCAGAACCGAGCCCAAGCCGGTGTCATCTTGAACGGTACCCGCGATCATCAGCGGTGCGGCCAAGGGCATCGCTACGTCGGCCACCGCCCCCAGTTGCAGCGCTGTCATGGGCATCAGGCCAAGCCTGTCAAAATTCATTTCCGCCAGATCACGCAAGCGTGTTGGGCGGTTCAGATAGGCCCATTCGGCCTTTTGCATGGCAATCTCATCACGCAAGACCGCAATTTGATGTTGGACCGCAGACATCTCTTTCAATTGGGTCTGGGTTGCATAATTTTGGCGGTAGGCCCAAAAGGCCAAAAACATGACACCGACGAAAGCCAAAATTGACAGGAAGGGGCGCATTCAGCGGCCTCCTTTTCGGGCAGATGTGGGTTTTTGGGGCAAGGGCACGTCGATGTCGGCCATGGCGATGGCCTGTGGCGGGGCTGCGGTGCGCTGCGCGATGCGCAGTTTGGCAGACCGCGCGCGGGGGTTTTCGGCAAGCTCTTCGTCGTCTGCGTCGATGGCGCGTTTGGTAAGCAAAGTGAAGCGCGCCGTCGTTTCAGCCCGCGCGGGGGCATAGCGGTTGGTGTTGGATTCGGTCCCCGAGGCCAGTTGCATAAAGCGCTTGACGATGCGGTCCTCCAGACTGTGAAAGCTGACAACAGCCAAAAGCCCACCGGGTTTCAGCGCCCGTTCAGCCGCTGCAAGCCCTTGTGCCAGTTGGGTAAACTCTGAGTTGACGGCAATCCGCAGGGCCTGAAAGCTGCGCGTGGCGGGATGGCTTTGGCCAGGCTTGGGGCGCGGCAGGCAGCGTGCAATCACTTCGGCCAGTTGCAGCGTGGTCTCAAATGGCACTTTGGCAGCATGCTCTACAATGGCGCGCGCAATCCGGCGCGAGGCGCGCTCTTCGCCGTAAAGATACAGAATATCAGCAATCTCGGCTTCGGATGCGTGGTTAACCAGATCGGCGGCAGAGGGGCCGTGCTGGCTCATCCGCATATCCAAGGGGCCGTCTTTTTGAAACGAAAAGCCGCGTTCCGGTTGGTCGATCTGCATCGAGGAGATGCCCAGATCCAAGACCACCCCGTCCAAGGGTTCGCCGGCCAATCGGTCAAGATCTGAAAAGGTGCCCTCTTCCAAGCGCAGGCGCGGGCCAAACTCACCTGCCCACACGGCCGCCATCTGATGCGCCAAAGGGTCGCGGTCGATGCCAATCACCTTTTGGGCCCCCGCCTCTAGCAAACCGCGCGCATAGCCGCCCGCGCCAAAGGTGCCATCCAGCCACACGCCGGACACGGGGGACACAGCCGCCAGCAAAGGCAGCAGCAGAACTGGAACATGTGCCTTGCGACCAGATGTGGGATCGCTTTCCTGCACATTTGCCCCCTAGACGGTATTTTTAAGCAGCGAGAGCGGATCCGCCCCCGCCAGAAGCTTGGTTTCCAAGGCGCGGATCGCAGGCTTGCGCTGGGCAAGGTAGGTGTCGGCGCGCCACATCCGAAAACTGTGTTTGGAGCCGATGAAAACCACCTCGACCTCATCCTTGGGCAGTTCCAGCTTTTCGCGCACCTGCGGCGGCGGGCTAAAGCGGCCGTCCTTGTCGGTCTCTACAGCGATGGATTGTTCATAGAAAATCGCGTTGGCCAGATCGTATTCTTCCGACCCCATCGGCAATTGGCTGATCCGACGGTCAAGGTCGGCGACGCCTGCTTGGGTATAGCCCTCGACAAAGGGGCGACCGCTGCCGCCATAGACCAAAAGCATCTGAAATCCGGCGCCAGCACCCGGTTTATCTGCAAGATCAAAAACATGACGAAAGGGCGCGGGCAGCATCACGCGCCCTTTGGAATCTACCTTCAGGTAGTGTTCGCCCCTGAACGTCTCTGTCGTCACGGCGCAACGCGCCTCCATCTGGCCCATGGTTGGGCGTAAAACAAAATACGGCGGACCCTGCTGCTGCCACTGCCGGGTCCGCCGTCTGTCCCATCGCTGGGCGTCCAGCCTCGCGCGCCGCCCTAGGGGGAGACGTAGGTCGCGCCGCGCGCCGGTTTCATTTCTTCTTTCGAGATGGGCGCCTGATGAACCTGCCTCTGGCTCTTTTGTTTGGGTCGTTTCGTCCGCCCTAGAGTGCTGCCCGCCTCTTGAGACTGGTTATGACCGGGATCAACCACCTATTCAAGGGAAAATTTGGGAAAATGCCCCACTTTGCCCCAAATAATAAAACTTAGCCCATTAGAAGATAGGACCACCCTATATGTTGTGAGCGTTTTGATTTTTACTTCTACATTTAGAATGTTCAAACAGAGCGGTGCA
>CAXNKP010000312.1:0-3840 GCA_964202815.1 Stagnihabitans sp.
GCTTCCATCACGGGCAGCACGTGTTTGCATGCCAGAAAGGCGGTGGTCAGGTTCAGGTCAAGCTGTGCCTGCCAAACGTCTTGCGACATCGACACCGGATCACCGGGCGCGCTGCCGCCCACGTTGTTGACCAGAACGTCGATACGGCCAAATCGCGCAAGGCACTGGTCCACGGCGGATTTCACCTGATCACTGACGGTCATGTTGCAGGTGAACGCCAGCCAGCGGTCCCCTAGCCCCTCGGCCTGCATGATCGCGGTGGCGGCGGCCAAAGCTTCAGAACTTAGGTCAACGCCGCAAACCTGCGCGCCTTGCCGTGCCAAAAGCACGGCAGTGGCCTTGCCGTTGCCCCAACCCTCACCCACAGAACCAGCGCCCGTAACAAAGGCAACCTTGCCCGTGAAATCCACCATGTTCTTGCCCTTCACGCCCGCAGGCATCATGCGATTAGACCCAGTTCGCGAACCTTAATGCCCATAGCGATGAAGTGCGAGTAGATCCGGCAATGGGCAAAACCACCCCCCGTGAACCACAGACCCGGTTGTGGCGTGGCCACGAACATGGATGCAATCTCGCCATTCGGCGCTATTCCCCAAATCTTGCCGACACGGTCGGCGGTCTTGTCGCCCAACATCTCGCGCACCACAGCTTCTTGGCTTTGATAGCCTGTTGCCAGCACGATCAGGTCAGCGTCTTCGATGGAGCCATCCTTCATTCGCAAACCGGTTTCGCAGTACACGTGGGTATCTTCATGCTGCAATAGCCCGATTTCGCCGCTGACGATCAATTCTGAACAGCCGCAGTTCAGGTAATAGCCGCCATGCCTGCGGCGAAACTTCATCTGGTGGCCTGTGTTGTCGTCACCCCAGTCGAGTTTAAAGCCGCGCGCGATCAACCCGTCCAATAGGTCTTTATCCACCTGCTTCATCTTCTCGACCGCCGCCTGATACGACCGCACAAGAAGCGGGTAGCTAGAGGCTGCGGCGATCATGTCGCAGTCTTCCAGTGGCAGGTCTTCTTCATAGTAAACCGAATGCACCAACCCCGCCGCCTTGACACTGGCAATGGTCGCAGGCCCGCGCTGAACCATTTTCACCTGCGCCCCGCGGCCATGCAGATCTTGCGCCACATCATGGGCAGAGGTTCCTGCCCCCACGATCAGCACTTTCTTGCCAGTCCATTGCTGGCCTTCTTTATAGTCGTGCGTGTGCATGACTGTGCCTTTGAACCTGTCCAGCCCGGGCAGTTTGGCCTTAAGGGGGCGACCTGCAACACCATTTGCCATGATCAGATGGCGGGGCTTCATCACCCGCTCTGACCCGTCAGCGCGGCGCAGGCGCACTGTCCAAAGGCCTATGTCATCGTCGTAATCCGCGCCCAAGAACTCGGTGCTGTTCCAAACGTTGCATTCCATCGCCCAAGCATAGGTTTCCAGCCAACCGGCGATCATGTCTTTGGGCAGGTACTTGGGCCAGTTCGGCGGCCAAGGCAGGTAGGGCATATGGTTCAGTTTGACCTGATTGTGCAGCGCCAGCGAGTGATAGCGTTCGCGCCAGATGTCACCCACCCGCGCGCGCATATCGACAAGCAGGGTATCCACGCCCAGCAGTCCCAAGCGCGCCGCAATCGCCAAACCGGCTTGCCCCGCGCCAATGATCAGAACGGTGGGGTCGTGATCTTCGTAGGCTTGCGCTTTACGACGGTTGTCGGTCCAGTTGTCACCGCCAAAGTTGCGGCTATAGGCTGACCCTGCCGGACGGTTCATGCCGATAGGCTCTTCATGACCTTTCAATTCATCCAGTTGGGTGGCCAAAACCCAAGCCTTGTCGGGTTCGCCCGCCACCAGCCGAACTATGCCACTGCACCGCGCGGTTTCGGTTTCAAACGAAAAGAACGCCTCGATTGTTGCAATGCCGTGCCGCATCACCCGCCGTGCTGGCGTGCGCGCCTCGGCCAATTTGAAATTGCGCGCCTTGATGGAGGGTTGCATTTTTACCAGATCGGCCACGGTATCGTCTAACGTGTCATGCGGCGTGATCGTCCATGTAAAGGCCATCAGGTCGCGCCAGTGCATTTCGCTTTGCCACATCACACGGCGCAGCGCGGCTTCGCTGCCTGTTGCCAAAGCCGCTTCGAACGATGCCAGCCAATCGGCAACTGCTTGGGCGTCACTCCCCAGTGCGATCCTGATTTCGTTCATCAAACAGCCCTCCTCGGCATAGTATTTGAACGACTGTAGAAAGGAAGTGCTACTTCAGATACCGGACAACGGGGGAAGCATCTTGGCAGAACACGCAAAAATACCCCGCTTGACGGATGCGTCTGGCGTGCTGCTATGGGCCTGTCAGTTAGGAGTGCGCCATGCGTCTGTTCTACCAAACCCTAGGAATGTCGCGCGGGTCAAAATCGGGTCGCTATGGACAGCTTTTGACCGAAGTGATCCAAGCCGCCGCTGCAACCGGCACGGTGATCGATATTTTTGGCCTTGCCCCGCACCGCGCCGTGGCGGACCAATACCGCTATCTTGAATTTCTTGACACATCCGAGGTCATCGAAAATGGCATGCGCGCCCAAGCCGAAGGCTATGACGCCTTTCTGATCGGCAACTTTTTCCAACCGGGCCTGCATGAACTGCGTGAGCTTTTGTCGATCCCAGTGCTGGGTTTGGCGGAAAGCTCTGTCTCGATGGCCTGTCTGATGGGGCCGACCTTTTCGTTGATCAACGTCAACCCGAAATTCAACCGCCGCATTGTCGAAGGCATCACTTTGCAAGGCTTGGCAGGTCGCATGGTTTCGGTTGAGATGTTGACGGTCGAACGCCCCGGCGTCTTTGATCTGGCCTTGCAAGATACCGCCGTGCGCGACGCTATTGTGGCGCAGTTCGTGGAAACGGCAAAACGCGCGCTGGACAAGGGGGCTGAGGTGCTGATCCCCGCAGGGGGCAGCCTTATGGCCGCCCTGTTGAAAGCGGGTCTGCATCAGGTGGAAGGTGCACCGGTATTGAACGGCATCACCGCGCTGGTGAAAACGGGCGAAATGGCGGTGCAGATGCGGGCCTTGACCGGCAGTTTCACCTCAAAACGGCTGACCTATGCGCCACCGCGCGGCAAAATATTGGCCGATGCGCGCGCGTCTTATGGCGCGCATATCTACCCAGACTCAGAGTGATCATCAAAGCCAAAGGTCAGCCGCCCAAGGCTGGCCTGCGGCCCATAAAGCCGCAAGGCTTCCTGCACCAGGGATAAGGCAATACCCGGCAAGATAAAGGGCGTGCCAAGGTAGGAAGATTTGGTGGCAAGGGCTGTCAGCGCGGCGCTTGCATCTCCGAGTGTCACGGGCAGATTGGGCACAACGCCTGCGGCCAGCGCTGGCAAGATGGCGTCAGACACCGCGCACCACGCCGAGCCGACATTCAAAATTCGCGCCATTTCCGCAGGTTTTAACCCAAACCGCCGCCCCATCGCCACGCATTCGGCCACAGCAATCACATTGCCTACCAGCACACCGATTTCGATCAGGGCTTGCAAGTCGGGGTCGGCAGACCCGTCGCCGCGCATCTCAACCTGCGCCAACTGGCCGGTTAGGGTGATGATTTCATCAAGCTTGGCATCCTGCCCAAGGATCGCCAGCCCCATCTGCACTGTGCTGCGCGTGGCTGCGGTAAAGGGCATGGCTGCGGCGCTTGTCAGCCCCAAGGCCAAAGCCTCGCTCAAATCCTTCGCCATCAGCGACAACGCAAAATTGGTGGTCGATCGGCCCTCAACCAGCCCCACAAGCATGCCGCGCGTGGTGAAGTTCGCGCTTGGCCCCGCATTCAGCCCCGCCACCATCGGTGCCAGC
>CAXNKP010000313.1:0-3838 GCA_964202815.1 Stagnihabitans sp.
CCACGCCAGACACATCCCAAATCGCCAGATCGGCGCGTTTGCCCACCTCTAGCGCGCCGCAGTCGGGGCGGCCCAGCACCTGCGCACCGCCTAGGGTGGCAATCTCCAACGCCTCACGCGCGCTCATCGCATCGGCCCCGTGGGCCACGCGTTGCAACAGCATGGTTTGGCGCGCCTCGGCCATCAGATTGCCCGCGTCATTGCTGGCCGAGCCGTCAACCCCTAGCCCCACCTTCACCCGCGCATCGCGCATCGCCCTGACGGGGGCAATGCCCGAGCCAAGCCTGCAATTGGAACAGGGGCAATGCGCCACACCGGTGCGGGTGCGGGCGAACAGGTCGATCTCTGCCGCGTCCAGCTTGACACAGTGGGCGTGCCAGACGTCATCGCCCGTCCAGCCCAGATCTTGGGCATATTGCCCCGGACGGCAGCCGAACTTGGCCAAGGAATAGGCGATATCCTCGTCATTTTCGGCCAGATGGGTGTGCAGCATCACGCCCTTATCGCGCGCCAACAGCGCCGCATTGCGCATCAGATCGCGGCTGACCGAAAAGGGCGAACAGGGGGCAAGACCCACCCGCAACAAAGACCCTGCGGCGGGGTTGTGATGGGCATCGACCACGCGGATCATGTCTTCCAGAATGGCGGCTTCCTTTTCCACCAAACTGTCGGGCGGCAAGCCCCCCGCACTTTCGCCAATACTCATAGCACCCCGCGTGGGGTGAAAGCGCAGGCCCACTTCGGCGGCGGCGGCGATGGTATCATCTAACCGCGACCCGTTGGGGAAGAGGTACAAGTGATCCGATGTCAGCGTGCAGCCCGACAGCGCCAGTTCTGCCAAGCCCACTTGGGTCGAGGTGAACATCTCTTCCGGCCCAAAGCGGGCCCAGATCGGGTAAAGGGTTTTCAGCCAGCCAAACAGCAGCGCATCCTGCCCACCGGGCACGGCACGGGTAAGGGTTTGGTAAAGGTGATGGTGGGTGTTCACCAAACCCGGTGTCACCACACAGCCCTTGGCCTGCACCACGCGGCCCGTGGAGGCAAGGCCCTGCCCCACCGCAGCCACAACCCCATCGCGCAGCAAAACATCTGCGCCGTGCAATTCGCGCCGTGTTGCATCCATCGTCAGGACGGTGTCGGCATTCTGGATCAAGATTTCAGACATAAGACCCTTTCACCCCCTTCGGTGCTGGGTCCATGGCGCGACAGAAGGGGAAAGGACTCGCGCCATGTGCCAAGGGCCGGATCAGGCGTTGAGCAAAGCCAAGGCCTCGGCATGAATGGCGCGGTTGGCGGCGGCCAGAACGCGGCCCCCCATCGGGCAAGGGTTGCCCTGCCAATCGGTGACGATGCCGCCTGCGGCCTCGATCACGGCGATGGGGCCTTGCACGTCATAAGCCATCAGGCCCGCTTCGATCACAAGGTCGATCTGGCCTGCGGCGATCAGGCCATAGGCATAACAATCGGTGCCATAGCGGGTCAGGCGGGCTTGGGCTTTGACGCGGTCAAAGGCGGCGCCATCCTCAGGCGTGCCCACTTCGGGGAAGGTGGTGAACAAGATCGCCTCTGACAGCGGGCGGGGGGGGCGGGTTTTCAAGGCCCGCAAGCCCATCGGGCCGCGCAGATCGGCACGGCCAAGGCCGCCGGAAAACCGCTCTCCGATATAGGGCTGGTCGATCAGGCCGTAGATCGGGCCGTTGGCATCCGATACGGCGATCAAAACGCCCCATGTCGGGGTGCCGGCCAGAAAACTGCGCGTGCCGTCAATCGGGTCCAAGACCCAAGTCAAGCCCGAAGTGCCAAGGGTTGTGCCAAACTCTTCGCCCAAAATCCCGTCTTGCGGGCGACGCAGGGCCAAAATCTCGCGCATCATTTGTTCACTTAGGTGGTCGGCCACGGTCACAGGATCAAACCTGTCGGCCTCTTTGTTGTCGGCCAAAAGCCCATCGCTGCGAAAATGCTGCAAGGTGGCCACGCGCGCCGCATCCGCCAACGCATCAGCGACCTCTATCAACTCTGCGGCTAGCTCTTTGCTGATCTGCACCGGACGATCCCCCACCCTTTGACTTGGCGCTACTCTCGGGCGGGTCGCGGGTCAAGCGGCCTCTGACAAGGCCTTGGCCAGATCGAACAAACGCCGCCTCTGCGCTTCGGGAATGGCATAGTAAGAGCGCACCAGTTCTGCGGCTTCTTTATCAGCCGTCTTGTCTGCAGGCGCAGGCTTTGCGCCGCCAAGCCCATCAAAGAAAAAACCGATACCAACGCCTAAGGAGTCGGCAATATCCCAAAGCCGTGACGCGGAGACCCGGTTCATCCCCGTTTCGTATTTTTGTACTTGCTGGAACTTGATCCCAACTTTTTCGGCAAGTTGCTGCTGGGTCATGCCCACCATCCAACGCTGGTGCCGGATCCGCTTGCCCACATGGGCGTCAACCGCGTGCTTCACTGATTCCCCCTGACGATCTAAAGTTCTTACAGTTGATATAGAAATATCCACGAAAAAAAAGCTTTAGGTGGCAAAAATTATACAAAAGTTTACCCTTAAGGGGTGAATTGGCATGATCTACGCCTGCCTGCGGCACGCAGCGTGGTGGCAATGCTGCGGTTTTCGCTTTTCAAGAGGCGCGCCGGGGCCTTCGGTCAACCGCCCTGTGCCCTCTCGCCTAACCTTGATTGCAAATCCGGTGGGAAAAGCTTGAACTTGGCGCGCAGAATGCCAATATGGAGCACAAGAGGTCGGTCCATCGTCCGACCCGCCACACGAATGGAGGCTTTGATGGCTCAATTTCAGACAAGACCCTATGGCGCAACCGCTGGCCTTGCCGTTGACGCAGGCCTGCGCGCGCACATGAACAAAGTTTACGGTACCATGTCCGTCGGTATGCTGGTGACCGCTGCGGCGGCCTGGTCGATCTCGGGCCTTGCGGTAACCGATATTCCGGGCTCGGCAGAGGCTGTGCAGATCGGCGCAGGTCGCTATCTGACGGGGCTTGGCGCGGCGCTCTATTTCTCGCCCCTCAAATGGGTCGTCATGTTCCTGCCGCTGGTCATGGTCTTTGGCTTCTCGGCTATGGTGCCCCGCCTGTCGGCTGCCGCAGCGCAGTTGCTCTTCTATGTATTTGCCGTGGCGATGGGCGTTTCGCTGTCCTCGATCTTCCTGATCTACACCGGTGGCTCGATCGCCTCGACCTTTCTGGCAACGGCTGCATCATTCGCGGGCCTAAGCCTTTACGGCTATACGACCAAGCGTGACCTTTCGGGCTTTGGTTCTTTCCTGATGATGGGCGTCATCGGGCTGATGGTCGCGTCGATCGTCAATATCTTCTTGGGCTCCAGTGCCTTGTCTTTCGCGGTCTCCTTCATTGGGGTTCTGCTGTTCGCGGGCCTGACCGTTTATGACACCCAGACGATCAAGGTGAACTATATCCAGCACGCCCGTGGTGGCGACCAGGAGTGGCTCGAAAAGTCGGCGATCATGGGCGCGTTGACCCTTTATCTCGACTTCATCAACCTCTTCACCTTCCTGCTGCAGTTCCTTGGCCAAAAGAACGAGTGAGGACTCGGCAAGTATTACGAAGGGGCCAGAGGAAACTCTGGCCCTTTTGCTTTGGCGTCACACCACTGCGCCGATAAGATGCCCTAACAAGGCTGTGACAGCCATCGCCACAGCGCCCCAGAATGTGACCCTAAGCATGCCGCGTAGCATGCCGCGTAGCATGGCGCACCCCCCGCTTTGGCCCCCACAGCGCCCAAGAAACCCCAACCAGATCACCGTGACCCACAGGCTGTTGACGATTCGGGCACTAGGAATAACGCTGACAGGGACGCCGGCAAATGA
>CAXNKP010000314.1:0-3820 GCA_964202815.1 Stagnihabitans sp.
GCCGCCCCACCCAGATGGGCGGCAATATCGGACGCGGCGCCTTGGATCTGGACCCCGCCTGCGACGGCGAGGTGGTGGTGCTGGAACTGTCGTCTTATCAAACCGACCTTGCCCGCTGCCTGACGCCGGATGTGGCCATCTTCACCAACCTCTCGCCCGACCATCTTGATCGTCACAATGGCATGGGTGGTTATTTTGCCGCCAAACGGCGCCTGTTCGCAGAAGGTGGTCCCGACCGTGCCATCATCGGCGTGGACGAGGCAGAGGGCCGTTATCTGGCCAATCAGATGGCCGAGGGGGCGGGGGATGACCGCGTGATCCGCATATCCTCAGGGCAAAAGCTGGACGGGTTCGGCTGGACAGTGTTTGCTCGCAAAGGGTTCTTGTCGGAATGGCGGCGCGGCAAGCAGGCGGCCTCGATTGACTTGCGCGATGTGGCCGGATTGCCCGGCGCGCATAATCACCAAAACGCCTGCTGTGCTTATGCTGCCTGCCGCACGCTGGGCTTTGCGCCCAAGCAGATCGAAGCAGCGCTGCACAGCTTTGGGGGTCTTGCCCACCGCGCCCAAGTGATCGGTGCGCGCGGTGGGGTGCGGTTTATCAACGACAGCAAAGCCACCAATGCTGACAGCGCGGCCAAGGCGCTGCAATCTTATCCAAAAATCCGCTGGATCGCGGGCGGATTGGGCAAAGAGGGCGGGATCAAGGGGTTGGCACCTTTCCTTGGGTCGGTGCAAAAGGCCTATCTGATCGGCCAATCCGCCCAAGACTTTGCGCAGGATCTGGGCGATCTGCCGCATGAAATATGCCAGACGATGGCGCGGGCCGTGGCCATGGCGGGCGCTGAGGCCCAAGAGGGCGATGTGGTGCTGCTGTCGCCAGCCGCTGCCTCGTTCGACCAATACCCCAATTTCGAAAAACGTGGCGAGGATTTCACAGCCCTCGTTCAAACCCTGATCGGAGGTTAAGATGGAAGGATCGTGTACCTGCGGCGCTGTTACCTATCGGATGACGCAAAGCCCGCTGTTCACCCATTGCTGCCATTGCACCTGGTGCCAACGCGAAGCGGGCAGCGCCTTTGCCCTGAACGCCATGATCGAAACAGAATGCCTGCAGGTGGCAGGGGCGGTGGAAGAGATTGTCACGCCCTCAAACTCGGGCAAGGGCCAGATCATCGCCCGTTGCCCCGCCTGCAAAGTGGCACTTTACAGCCACTATGCCGGGGCAGGCCGACTGATGGCCTTTGTGCGTGTTGGCACGCTGCGTGCGCCAAGTATGTGCCCGCCCGATATTCACATTTACACCTCGACCAAACTGTCTTGGGTGGTTTTGGATGCCTGTGTTCCCGTCCTACCCGAATCTTACGACCGCAAGGCCTATTGGCCGCAATCCAGCTTGGACCGCCGTCTGGCGCTTTTGGCCAAACAGGCCAGGTAAGCCTTGCGCTTTGCCGCTGCCGTCCGGTCGGGGTTGACAAGACCGCGCCGCACATGTCGGCAGCGCGTGGTCATCACAGGTTTCGGATTGGTTTTGGCACAGGGCGGCGGCGCGGGTTCGCCATGGCCAAGCTCCCACCCCTGCGCCCAAGACCGAACTTGTCGTGCGTTGCAAATCTGGCTAGCTACCCCACGAAATCTGGGCTAAGATCGGCATTGATCCGGGATCAACCCGGACATATCGGCAGTCAGGCAAGCAGGCGATCTATGACAGAAATGGTTTACGGCTCCATGCCTGCGCGGGCGCAAGAGCCGGTGCTTCCCCGTTGGTGGCGCACCATCGACAAGTGGACCCTTACCGCGGTGTTGATGCTGTTTGGCATCGGTTTGCTCTTGGGGCTTGCGGCCTCTGTGCCCTTGGCCTCGCGCAACGGGTTTCCGACCTTTTACTATGTGCAGCGCGAGGCGCAGTTTGGGGCCATTGCCTTGCTGGTGATGTTCGGCTTTTCGTTGCTTTCGCCCAATGCCATCAGACGCGCGGGCGTTCTGGGATTTGCCTTAGCTTTTTTGGCCCTGGTGGGACTGCCCTTTCTAGGCACCGATTTTGACAAAGGCGCTGTGCGCTGGTATTCCTTGGGCTTCGTGTCGTTCCAGCCGTCAGAATTTCTAAAGCCCGGATTCATGATCGTGGCTGCCTGGCTGATGGCCGCCTCGTGCGAGGTGGCGGGACCGCCGGGCAAGTGGATCTCGTTTGGGCTGCTGCTGGTGATCGTGGGGTTTCTAGCTGGCCAGCCGGACTTTGGTCAAACCATGCTGATGATCTTTGGCTGGGGGGTGATTTATTTCATCTCTGGGGCAAGAACGATCTGGATCGCCTCGATCATCGGGATCATCGGGCTTGGCGGCGTTTTGGCATACCAGAATTCTGAACATTTCGCGCGCCGCATCGATGGCTATTTGACAGCCGAGGTCGATCCGCGCAGCCAGATCGGCTATGCCACCAATGCTATCCAAGAGGGGGGCTTTTTTGGTGTGGGTGTGGGCAACGGGCAGGTCAAATGGGCGCTGCCTGATGCGCATACCGATTTCATCATTGCGGTTGCCGCCGAAGAATATGGCCTTATCCTCGTGCTGCTGATCTTGATACTTTACGGCACGGTCGTGATCCGATCTTTGTTGCGGCTGACCAAAGAGCGTGATCCATTCGTGCGCTTGGCGGGGACGGGGCTGGCGTGTATCTTTGCCATGCAAGCCATGATCAACATCGGGGTTTCGGTGCGCCTTGTGCCTGCCAAGGGCATGACGCTGCCGTTTGTCTCTTATGGTGGATCCTCGGTCATCGCGGCGGGGATCACGGTGGGGATGCTTTTGGCGCTGACCCGTCTGCGCCCGCAAGGCCAGATCAGCGATCTTTTCCGGAAGAGCCGCTAAGATGGCCAGGCGTCCCTACCTGTTGATTGCGGCCGGTGGGACTGGCGGGCATATGTTCCCCGCGCAAGCCTTGGCCGAGGCGATGGTGGCCAAAGGCTGGCGGGTGCGCCTGTCGACCGACGCGCGCGGCGCGCGCTATGCGGGGGGTTTTCCGCCACAAGTAGAGCGGGTGGTCGCCGCGTCTGGCACCTTTGCAAGGGGCGGGCTTGTGGCGCGGCTTTTGGTGCCGTTTCAAATCTTGGGCGGCGTGATTTCTGCGTTCGGGCGCTGCCTATGGGATAGGCCCTCGGTCGTGGTTGGCTTTGGCGGCTATCCGTCTATTCCGGCCCTGACGGTGGCATGGGCGCTGCGCTTGCCGCGGATGATCCATGAACAAAACGGCGTGTTGGGCCGGGTGAACCAGATCTTCGCCCGCCGCGTGGCGCAGGTGGCCTGCGGCACTTGGCCCACCCAACTGCCCCCCGGCGTCGAAGGCCAGCCCGTGGGCAACCCGGTGCGCCAAACCGTGCTGGACCGCGCCACAGCCCCCTATATGGCCCCTGGTGATTACCCGATGAGCGTGCTTGTCATCGGTGGCAGCCAAGGGGCGCGTGTGCTGTCGGATGTGGTGCCTGCAGCCCTTTTAGCCCTTCCCGACACGCTGAAATCCTTTCTGCGCATCGCCCACCAAGCCCGCGCCGAAGACCATGACCGTGTGGTGGCCGCTTATGACGCGGCAGACTTGAAGGCCGAAGTCGCCCCGTTTTTCGCCGATATCCCCCGCCGCTTGGCCGAGGCGCAATTGGTGATCTCGCGCGCAGGGGCCTCTTCGGTCGCGGATATCTCGGTGATTGGCCGCCCGTCCATCCTGATCCCCTTTGCCGCAGCCACGGGTGATCACCAAACCGCCAACGCGCGCGCCTTGGTAGAGGCGCAGGCAGCCGTGCTTTGCACCGAAGCGGGCTTGGATGCCG
>CAXNKP010000315.1:0-3814 GCA_964202815.1 Stagnihabitans sp.
AACCCCGCCCTTGCCTTCGCCCGTGATGCGCAGGCTGTGGGGTTCGTTCATCTCCGACAGGGTGACTATGCCGGTAAAACGCGCTTTGACCGGGCCCACCTTTTGCACGACGACAGCTTCAAACCCCTCAGACGGTGACCCAGTCAGGCTTTCGCAGCCCGGAACACAGGCCTGCAAAACCCGCGGGTTCAAGACCGCAGCCCAAACTGTCGCAGGGTCTGCCGCGATGTGCCGTTCCTCGGCCAGCTTCATGGAACTCCCCTCTGGGCGTGGTGTTGTTATGGTCCAACTTAGGGCACAGCAAATAGGTTGCACTTTGAGTCGACTAAGTCATGACTATTGCCCGATCGTGCAGAACCTGTCGACAGGGCTGATGGCATCTGTCGCAAATTTGCGACAGATCGGTGAAAAATCGCTTGTCAGGCGGCGGGCCCTTGCGTCACGCACCCACATCGGGCGCTTTTTGCATCTGCACGGCGTTGATCCGCCAGCCTTCGGGGCGTTCGATCATTTGGTAATCCAGCCAAAAGCTGCGCCCCTTGGCATCGGTCACGCGCACGCGCTGCCAATAGGCCCCGCCGACAAACCGCAAGTCGAGCATTGCGACATCGGAAGGACGCCAGACCATCGGATAGGCTTCGCGCACCATTTTGCCAAAAGCCTCAGGCGAACCGAAAAGCGCGCGGATATTGGGCGAGGCGAAGGTGAAGGCGCGGGCGAAGTCGTCGTCCTCGAACGCGTCAATTTGGGCGAGGATGGTGGTTTGGATCTGACCCTCCTGCGCGGACGCAGGGCAGACCAATAAAAACAGGGCAAAGGCTGTGGGCACAAGGCGCATGAGGCAGGCTCCGCATGAATATCCGACTTAGATAGAACGCAGCGCGCCCTTGTCAAACGCACGCGAAGGCGCAGCACCTCTTTGCGCAAAAAGCCTATCCGCAGTCCATTGTGGTGCACAGGTCAAAGACCACCGCATCAAATCCCAAAGAGAAGGTCATCACAGCTGCGATCGGTGCGGCTTACACTTTTTGCAACAATGCCGCCGAAACTTTGGCAAAAACGGACAGGAGATGTTGACCTTTTGTCACCAAGGTAGGGTATACAGGCCACACCAAACGGAATGCGCTGATAGGAGATAATCGCCATGAGCCAAGCGGGCACCCCTGAAACCTTGGATGCGATTTGGTCGCAGTTTGTGCTACTCCGTGCGGGAGATCCTGTACAAAACTTATCAGATGCCATTGCATCGGCAAGCCATTCGCAAGGGCTGGATCTTGACCCGAACGAAGTGAACGAATTGCTGCGTGTCTATCGATTGCGCGCCTTTCAAGACGCGGACCAGTTCCATGGTTTTTTGGCGCTTTTGGCGGGCGATCAAACTCTGCGGATTCAAGTCGCCTACCGGCTTCTTAAAAATGCGGGCATGGGTCAGGTGGCGTTGAAAGATTTCACCAAAATTCTAGAGATTTTCGGATTAACCCCAGCGCAGGCTGAGGCTGTTGGCGTCGAACTCAGCGGTGACGGGTCTGAACATTTGACGGAAAGGGCGTTTCTTGACTTTTTGCCGAAAGAATTTTCGGCCCATGCCAAAGCCTTTCATGGCGGCCCTGCAGGGCGCAGCGTGGCGGCGCAAAACCCATCCAAACCGGCGAAGATCATCGCAACCCCAAAGGCCCCGGATGCCGCACAAGAACCCGGTTCCAAGTCTACAGTCGATCTTGGTGGCACATCGCCTTTACAAATGCAAATCGGCTTCTTTCGGTTGATGCAAGGTGCCGCCTACCGGTGTTTTAGGGCCAGCTTCTCGGCAAATTCCGAAACCCACCTGCGCGCCTATGATCTTCCTTATACGATCTTCAACTTCGCCAATTTTTCCAACGCTGCGATTGATTATTATCAGGCTCTTGGAATCGTGCAACCTGACGCCATGCAGCCACTTCAAGACCTGCGCGCCTCTGTCAATGCAGCGGCTGATGCGCTACGTGCGCGGATGGAATCTTGGGATGCATCGACCGCCATGCCCGCCATGCTGTTGGCAGAAGCCAAGATTGAAGATGAATTGACAGAGTTGGAACACCATCATCAGATTGTTTCAGCGGCAGTTGATTTGGTCCTCTCGGGGGCTGCTTTGGGCCATAGCCCAAGCTCTTTGACAGTTGAAGACCTGCAAGTTCATGAGCTTAATCGTTTACGCCATCTTGATGATCATCGCGAAATTTCGGGCCATCAATTTGAAGCTGCCCTAAAAGGCGACTTTGCCTTTATTGAAACTTGGCAACGCGTGATTATTGACGACTCTGACACGCATTACGCGGGTGCCATCATGCCCACGCGCTATTGGTATGAAGATTTCATGCCAAAGCTGTTGCGCGCCAGCACGGTTTGCACAGTGGAAGACCTGTCAATCATCGCAGCCGAAACCGAGGCAGATTTGGACGCATGGTTCCAAAATTGCAAAGATGCAGGCGAATTTCTGCCGTTTGCCGTCGATGTGCAGGATCACTTCCCTGCTTGTGATTTTTGGGTGAAACAAGAGATCAAGCAGGCTTGGCGTTTAAGCCGACACTACCTGAACGGTGTGCAAAAGCGCCGTGAGCGGGAAGAATTTGGCCGCGATTCTGGCTATCTGTCAGAATATGTCACCTTCGTCGATCTATATCTTGGCCGCAGCGATATTGCTGATTCTGAAATGCGGATCAGTTTTCCGTATTTCATTGGGCCAGCAACATGGCGGTTTTTGCACACAGGGGCTGAGATGACAGCCAATTTGCCTGGACCAGATCAAGGGTTTGTCGCCGCGTTGTTTAAGGCTTTCTTCGGGGCCATGGCCACCGTGTATCCTTGCCCCTATTGCCGCTTTCACCTGAACCGCTATGTCATCAAGAATGGTGAGGTTCAGATGTATCCGATAGAATATTTGCTGCTTGGCCCGCAGGTGCACTCAACTCATGTACAAGTGACAATTCATGATAAGCTGAATACTGTGTCAGATGGTAATAGTTTGCGGATGTTCCTTTGGAAACTGCACAATACCGTCTCCTCGTCGATCGCGCGAAGTGAAGCTTGGTATCACCGCGATGAAGAGGCGCATTACACCAGTCGCTATTGGCCCAGCCTTGATTCTGAAATTGCCCGCGCCACGGCCATCGGCCAAGAATATCTGGAAACTACCCGCATCCAACGCATTTATGGCGTTATGAAACACGCAGCCCATTTGGCCATTGTGCGCGACGAATTCCAACTGGCATTGTCGGGAGATTTGACCGGCCATGTGGAACGGGTGATTGAACGGGCGGAAAAGATCATCCCCGCCGCCGAAAGCGCCATTCTGGCGTCGCGCTTCTTGCAGGAAACTTACCATTACAACCCTCAGGCTGATCTGGGGTCGCCCCACTTCTCAGCCGAGGAGGAGGCCTTGGCGCGCAGCGGGTATTTTGTAGAAGCATAAATCCATGATCCTTCAGCTATGCCCGCTGGGCATAGCTGAAATTCGACTTTGATGGCTTCTGTTGCACAGGACTTCGGGCTTTGATGCGGGTCTACCTTATGAGGTTGGTCCGATGCTGCCAGATGATCGCGATATGTTCACTGAAATCCGCACAGCCGTAGCGCGGCTATGTGCCGAGTTTCCACCCACCTATTGGCGGCAGATGGACAGGGATTCGGCCTATCCCACGGCCTTTGTTCAGTCGCTGACGCAGGCAGGGTATCTTGCGGCGCTGATCCCCGAAGCGTACGGTGGTGCGGGTCTAAGCCTGTCTGCGGCGGCTGCAATTTTAGAAGAGATCCAGCGCGCCGGTGCCAATGGGGCAGC
>CAXNKP010000316.1:0-3808 GCA_964202815.1 Stagnihabitans sp.
ACATCGGCAATCGTGACAAAACAGTTGCGGCCTTGGTCTGCGATGTTGTCTGGCATGGTCATGGTGGCATAGTCATAACCCGTTACACCCGAGACAAAGCACCAACCGCCCTTCACCATAGCGCGACTGTAGCCCATGGTTGCCTCAAACGGGGATCCGGTTGAAATATGTTTCACGTGAAACATTCCTTGATCAGTTTGGCAAAGGCGTCGGCGCGGTGGCTGATTTTGTTTTTCACAACGTCGTCCATCTCTCCAAAGGTTTCCAAATGGCCATCTGGCATGAAAATCGGATCGTAGCCATGCCCCCGTGCGCCGCGCATAGGCCAGACAATTTGCCCCTCTACGCGCCCCGCAAACACCTGTTCCGCGCCATCTGGCCGAACCAACGCCAAGGTACAGCAAAACGTCGCCTTGTGGGGGGGCGTTGCTTTGACGGCCTGCAACAGGCCCCATGTCTTTTCCATAGCGCGCCCAAAATCGCGCCCCTTGGCCCCTTCGGCCCAGTCGGCCGTGTAAATCCCCGGTGCACCGCCCAAAGCCTGCACTTCTAGCCCGGAATCATCGGCCAAAGTCACCAATCCAGACGCCACAGCACCTGCGCGCGCTTTCAGTAAGGCATTGCCAGAAAAGGAAAACTCTGTCTCTTCTGGCTCTGCCAATCCAAGTTCGCTCAGGGATACCACTAAAACGCCAAAGGGCAGTAGCAACGCCGAAATCTCGGCCAACTTGCCACGGTTCCCCGTGGCCACCAGCAGCGTTTCGCCAACCGCAATGCGCATCACGCCACAGCGGCCTTCTGCGCTGCCACCAAGGTCGCCACGCCAGCCTCTGCCAGATCCAGCAACTTGCCCATCTCGTCGCGCGAAAATGTCGCCCCTTCAGCCGACATTTGCACTTCAATCATGCGCCCACGACCTGTGATCACAAAATTCCCATCAGTGCCGGCAACGGAATCTTCAGCATAATCAAGGTCTAACACTTCTTGTCCTGCATAAACCCCGCAGGAAATCGCGGCTACATGGTCGATCATCGGGTCGCTGACGATCACGCCCGCCTTCATCAACTTGTTCACCGCCAACCGCAGCGCCACCCAGCCGCCCGTGATCGATGCGCAGCGTGTGCCGCCATCGGCTTGAATAACGTCGCAATCCACCACGATCTGCCGCTCTCCCAAGGCAGACCGATCCACCCCCGCCCGCAAAGCCCGCCCGATCAGCCGCTGAATTTCCTGCGTGCGACCCGATTGCTTGCCCATCGCCGCCTCTCGCTTGGTGCGCCCGCCCGTGGCGCGGGGCAGCATGCCGTACTCGGCCGTCACCCAGCCTAAACCTGTGCCTTTCAAAAAGCTTGGCGGCTTATCCTCGATCGAGGCTGAACACAGCACATGCGTGTCGCCCATCTTGATCAGGCACGACCCTTCGGCATGTTTCATCACCCCGGCCTCAATTGAAACCGTCCGCATTTCATCCAATTTCCGGCCAGAGGGTCGCATGTGAGCACCTTGTGTTGGGTTTTTATGTGTCTGCGTCAGATATGACGTCACAGCCCAAAGGCGCAACCCCGATTGACGGGCCTTCCCCATGGTCCTACCAAGAGATTATGTCTGACGCATCCTCGATCCTGACAGAGATGAACGATCGCTCTCGCGAGGTGTTTCGCCGCGTCGTAGAGTCTTATCTAAATTCTGGCGATCCGGTCGGCTCTCGCACGCTCACGCGGTCCATGACCGAAAAGCTGTCTGCCGCGACGATTCGCAACACCATGCAGGATCTAGAGTATCTGGGCCTGCTTGACAGCCCCCATGTGTCGGCTGGCCGCATCCCCACCCAACTTGGCCTGCGGATGTTCGTGGATGGCCTGATGGAGGTCGGCACGATTGACGATCAAGATCGTGCCAAGATCGAATCCTCGGTGGACCGTGACGATGGCAATGTCACGTCTCTGCTTGATCAGGTGGGTGCGGCGTTGTCGGGCATCACGCGCTCTGCCAGTCTTGTTCTGGCGCCAAAGCAGGAAACGGCGATCAAGCATATCGAATTTGTCAGCCTGTCACCTGACCGCGCCCTTGTGGTGCTTGTTTTTGCGGATGGGCATGTCGAAAACCGCCTTTTCGCCCCACCCCCCGGCCAAACGCCCTCTTCCATGCGCGAGGCGGCGAATTTCCTGAACGCCATCGCCGAAGGCCACCGCCTGTCGGAACTGCGCCCTCTCATCGCCGCCGAAATCGCCCGCCACCGCCAAGAAATTGATTCGCTCGCCCGTGACCTGGTTGAAAGCGGCATGGCCCTGTGGGAAAACGCTGGAGAGCGTGGTGAGCGCCTTATGGTACGCGGTCAGGCCAATTTGATCGAGGCTGGTGGCGAATCTCTCAACCTAGACCGCATCCGCACGCTGTTTGACGACCTTGAACGCAAGCGCGACATCGCCGATTTTCTGGAAATGACCGACAGTGGTGAAGGGGTGCGCATTTTTATTGGCTCTGAGAACAAGCTTTTTTCACTTTCGGGTTCCACTCTCGTCGTTTCTCCCTATATGAACGCCGACCGTAAGATCATTGGCGCCGTGGGCGTCATCGGCCCAACCCGGCTTAACTATGGCCGGATTGTTCCGATCGTGGACTATACGGCCCAATTGGTGGGCCGTATGGTTTCCGAGCGGGGCAAGGGCTAAGTTGGAAGGACAAAAGATGGCTGACGAAACGACTGGAACTGAAGATCTTGACCTGCAGGATTTTGAATCTGAGGTCGATAATGATGAGCTGACCGCCGCGCTGGCAGAGCGCGACGAGATGCGCGATCGCTATATGCGCGCCTTGGCCGATGCCGAAAACGCTCGCAAGCGCGGCGACCGTGATCGGCGCGAGGCCGAGCAGTACGGTTCCACCCGTCTGGCCCGCGACCTTTTGCCCGTCTACGACAACCTCAAGCGCGCCCTGAGCGCTGTGCCAGAAGAGTTGAAAACCCAAGCCGCCGCACTGACCGAAGGCGTAGAGTTGACGCTGCGCGAGCTAACGTCTGTCATGACCAAGCATGGCGTCAAGCCGATCACACCGCAGATTGGCGATGCTTTTGACGCGCAGACGATGGAGGCGATGTTTGAAGCCGCGCTTCCCGGCACCAAAGTCGGCGCGATCATTCAGGTCATGACCGAAGGCTTTATGCTGCATGACCGCCTGTTGCGCCCCGCGCAGGTGGGCGTGTCGTCCAATACCCAAGGCTGAACAGGTCGGGGTACGCCCCGACCGTTTATTTCACCAAGCTTTTCAATTCATACAAAGCCACCAGCGCCTCGCGCGGGGTTAGCTCATCGGGGCTCATCTCGCGCAGGCGCGCTTCGGCGACCGATGGGGCTGCCACGGCCACCGCCTGCACAGGGGCTGCGCGAAACAGCGGCAGATCGTCGATCAAGGCCCTTTGCCCCGGCCTATCGCGGTCGCCCTTTTCCAGCGCCTCTAGCACCACCTTGGCGCGGTCGACCACGACCTTCGGCAACCCCGCTAAGCGTGCCACCTGCACGCCGTAACTGCGGTCAGCAGCGCCTTCTTGCACTTCGTGCAAAAAGATCACATCGCCTTCCCATTCCTTGACCCGAACGGTGGCATTCGTCACGCCCTTTAACTTGCCAGCCAGTGCCGTCATCTCGTGATAATGCGTGGCAAACAACGCGCGGCTGCGGTTCACATCGTGCAAATGCTCTAACGTCGCCCAAGCGATCGACAGCCCGTCATAGGTTGCCGTGCCCCGCCCGATCTCATCCAAAATAACCAAGGCGCGGTCGTCGGCTTGGTTCAAGATCGCCGCTGTTTC
>CAXNKP010000317.1:0-3808 GCA_964202815.1 Stagnihabitans sp.
AACCCGCTGACGCCCATTCAGCTTTCTGCCGAACGCATAAGGCGCAAATACCGCACCCAAGTCAGCGATCCAGAGGAGTTGGAACAATATGCCGATGTCATCATCCGCCAAACCAACGATCTGCGCCGCATCGTAGACGAGTTTTCCAAATTCGCCCGCATGCCCGAACCGGACCGGCGCGAGACGGATCTGAAAGCCTTGGTGAAGGCCGCCGTCATGCTGCAAGAAAACGGCCAACCGGGCGTGACCTTCCGCACTAAGCTGCCCGAAGGGCCCGATATGATCGAAATTGATGCCACGATGATCGGGCAAGCCATGACAAATCTGATCAAGAATGCCGGAGAAGCCATTGAAGAAAAACGTGAAAAAGGCAAAGATTCTGAATTTGTCCCCGAAATTCGCGTCAGCCTTGAGGCGTCCGAGGGGTATTCCTTGATCCGCATTTGCGACAATGGCACAGGCCTGCCGCCCGACCGCTCTCGGCTGTTTGAACCCTATGTCACCACGCGCGAAAAGGGCACGGGATTGGGATTGCCCATCGTAAAGAAAATCATCGAAGAACATGGTGGCACCCTGCACTTGCTGGATGCGGCTGTCTTTGACGGCAACAGTCACGCGGGGGCCATGGCAGAGATCCGTCTGCCCCATGCCACCCGCGCCAAATCTATCGCCGGCCGCAGTCAAGCCCAATCGGGCACGGGGGATTAATGACCAATATTTTGATTGTCGACGATGAAAAAGACATCCGCGATTTGATCGGTGACATTCTGAAAGACGAAGGGTATCGCATCCGTCTGGCCGGAAATGCCGATGATTGCTTGGCCGCGATCAATGACGAGGTGCCCTCGTTGATGATCCTCGACATTTGGCTGAAGGACAGCCGGATGGATGGAATCGACATTTTGAAATCGGTCAAGCGCGACAATCCCGATGTGCCGGTGGTGATCATCTCGGGCCATGGCAATATTGAAATTGCTGTGGCTGCAATCAAACAGGGGGCTTATGATTTCATCGAAAAGCCGTTCAACATTGATCAGCTATTGGTTGTGGTCAGCCGTGCCATGGAAACCTCAAGGTTACGGCGCGAGAATGCCGATCTGCGGCGGCGGGATGTGAGCGCATCAGACTTGCTTGGCAGCAGTCTGGCTTTTAAGGTGTTGAAATCACAGTTGGATAAGGTAACAAAATCCAATGGCCGCGTGTTGCTGTCTGGCCCTGCCGGTTCGGGCAAGGAATTGGCGGCGCGCTTTGTCCATTCCAACTCCGCCCGCGCGGCAGCACCCTTTGTATCGGTCTCTTCGGCGACGATTGAACCCGAACGGATGGAAGAGGTGCTTTTTGGCCGCGAGACGCTCGAACGGGGCGTGGAAAAGGGCCTGTTGGAACAGGCGCATGGCGGTGTGGTTTATTTTGACGAAGTGGCCGATATGCCGCTGGGCACGCAATCCAAGATCTTGCGCGTTTTGACGGACCAGCAATTCACACGGGTCGGGGGCGGGGATAAAGTCCGCGTCGATTTGCGGGTGATCTCTTCCACCTCGCGCGATTTGCGCGGCGAAATCGCCCAAGGCCGCTTTCGGCAGGAATTGTATGACCGCTTGAATGTGGTTCCGATCCAAGTGCCGTCTTTGGAAGATCGGCGCGAGGATATCCCCGAATTGACCGCCCATTTCATCGAGATGTTCAATCGCACCCAAGGCTTGGCGCTGCGCAGCCTGTCGCCTGATGCCGAAGCCTTTTTGCAAACTATGACATGGCCGGGCAATGTGCGCCAATTGCGCAATGTCATCGAAAGGGTGCTGATTTTGGGCGATGGCACCGGGCCCATAGCGGCGCATGAATTGCCCGGCCAAGAGGCGCCCGCTGATTCGGGCAGTCGGTATGTGGTGGGTGGCACAATTGCCACCTTACCGCTGCGCGAAGCCCGCGAGATGTTTGAGAAAGAATATCTCTTGGCACAGATCAACCGGTTTTCTGGCAACATCTCGAAAACTGCTGGTTTTGTTGGCATGGAACGCTCGGCGTTGCACCGCAAGCTGAAGTCTTTGGGCGTTGCGACCACCGGCAAAGGAGGCGATGACGAGGGCGAAAATTAACCGCTGGAAACTGCCCAAAGGCAGGGTCATACTAGGGGCGGTTGAATTGCCCTTTTAAGGGCCATGCAAATGTCAAAAATTCAACCCACCAAACGACAAAAACAAGGGCTAGAAACATGGCTGCCGACAAGCAAAATTTACAAGACGCCTTTCTGAACCACGTGCGCAAGGCCAAGGTGCCGGTCACAATTTTCCTGATCAATGGCGTGAAACTGCAAGGTATGATCACATGGTTTGACAACTTTTGCGTCTTGCTGCGCCGCGATGGGCAAAGCCAGCTGGTGTATAAACACGCCATATCCACCATCATGCCCGGTGGCCCCATCAGCCTTTATGAAGGCGAAGAGTGAGCGGCCAGCCCGACGAGGGCATAGACGATTTCGATCTGCCCAAAGACCCGCGCCCGCCGCGCGGCACGCATGACACCGCCGAGGCGCTGACCCGCGCCTATGTGTTGCATCCTGCCGTCAAAACTGACCGCAAACGCCGTCTGCCCGAACACGGGTTGGCTGAGGCTGTGTCTTTGGCCGCAGCTTTACCCGGCTTGGATGTGATCGGCGCGCAAATTGTGCGCCTGTCGAAAGTGGCGCCGGGCCTGCTGTTTGGCACGGGCAAGGTGGAAGAGATCAAGACCCTTCTTAAAGACGAAAAGATTGATCTGGTGCTGGTCGACGGCACCGTGGGCCCGGTGCAACAGCGCAATCTGGAAAAGGAATGGGGCGTCAAGCTTTTGGATCGCACGGGGTTGATCCTTGAGATTTTCGCCGACCGCGCGCGCACCCGCGAAGGGGTGTTGCAGGTGGAACTGGCCGCCCTGTCTTACCAACGCTCACGCCTTGTGCGGGCTTGGACGCACTTGGAACGCCAGCGCGGCGGGTTTGGTTTTGTGGGCGGGCCGGGCGAGACGCAGATTGAAACCGACAGGCGCGCCATTGATGACGAGGTGATCAAGCTTAAACGTCAATTGGCGCAGGTGGTCAAAACCCGCGAACTGCACCGCGCCTCGCGCCGCAAGGTGCCGTTTCCGATTGTGGCCTTGGTGGGCTATACCAATGCGGGCAAATCAACCCTGTTCAACCGCATGACGGGGGCCGAGGTTCTGGCCAAGGACATGCTGTTTGCAACACTTGATCCGACCATGCGCGGGGTGGTCTTGCCTTCGGGGCGCAAGGGGATTTTATCTGATACGGTGGGGTTTATCTCTGATCTGCCGACGGCCTTGGTCGCAGCCTTTCGCGCCACGCTGGAAGAGGTGCTAGAAGCCGATTTGATCGCCCATGTCCGCGACATCTCGCATCCTGAAACGGCCGAACAGGCGGCGGATGTGGCGGATATTCTAACATCGCTTGGCGTATCGGCCGACACGCCGCAGATCGAGGTTTGGAACAAGCTTGACCTCGTCACCCCCGAGGCGCGCGCCGCCCTAGAGGCCAACCTGTCCAACCGCGCCAATGTTTACGCCATCTCGGCCCTGACGGGCGAGGGGCTGCCCGCCCTGCTGGACGCCATCTCTGCCGCCTTTGACGAGGCTAAGACCGAGACGGACTTGGCGCTGCCCTTTGCCGAAGGGCGCAAATATGCGTGGCTTCAGGCGGAAGGTGTGGTGGTGCAAGAGCAGTTAGACGACGCGGGGTGGCAGTTGCATCTGCGCTGGACCCCGCGGCAAGAAGCGCGGTTTGCGGCCTTATAGACCTGCGCGCGGGGCTGGCGGT
>CAXNKP010000318.1:0-3794 GCA_964202815.1 Stagnihabitans sp.
AACACTTGGTCGAACGAGAATTACGACCCCCAGCTGGATTGGGGCAAAGTGCGCAAGCTGCGCGACAAATGGGGTGGCAAGCTGATCTTGAAAGGCATTCTGGATGCCGAAGATGCCCGCATGGCCTTGGATGTCGGGGCGGATGCCATCCTCGTTTCAAACCACGGCGGGCGGCAGTTGGACGGGGCGCTGTCGACCATCCGCTCCCTGCCACAAGTGGTGCGCGCGGTGGGCGACCAAATGGAGGTTTATCTGGACGGCGGTATCCGATCTGGCCAAGATGTTCTCAAAGCCTTGGCGATGGGGGCCCAATCCACCTTCATCGGGCGCAGTTTTCTGTACGGCTTGGGCGCTATGGGTCAGCCCGGCGTGACCCGCGCGCTAGAGGTGATTCAAAAGGAAATCGACATCACCATGGCCCTGTGCGGGGTGCAACACGCGCGCGCCTTTTCGCGCGAGCATGTGCTGGTCCCCGAAGGCTTCGAAGGGCGTTGGGAATGATCGAAACGCTGCTGCATTTTCCCGTACATGGCCAGCGCGTCACGGGCACTTTGTGCCTGCCGCAGGGGGGCCCTGCACCCGTCGTGCTGATGGTGCATGGTTTCACCGGATCGCGCGACGAAATGCCGGCGGCGGGCACGGGCGAAGGCGTGTTCTCGCGCTGTGCACGGCGTTTGGCGCTGCAAGGCTTGGCCTCGCTGCGGATAGATTGTCGCGGCAGTGGAACGTCAGAAGGCGATTTTGCCGATACCACCTATGAGGGTCAGATCGCTGATGTGTTGGCGGCGCTTGAGGTCTTGGCGCAAGACCCACGCGTGCAAGGCCAGCGGGTGGCCCTGTTGGGGTGGAGCCAAGGCGGTTTGGTTGCTGCCTGTGTCGCCGCCCGCAGCCAGCACCCCTCGGCCACGGCCCTTTGGGCCGCAGTGGCCGATCCGGTGGAAAGCTTCGGTGCAATCCTTGGGGCGGATGTGCTGGCGGCGGGGTTGAAAACGGGGGATCAGGCACTGAAAATCTTTCTGCCAGACAAAACCATTGCCCTAAAACAAGGCTATTTTGACGCGATCATGACGCTTAAGCCCACCGAGGAAATCCGCCACTATGCGGGACCCTTGTTTGTGGCGCATGGGCAGGCCGACACCGCCGTTCTGCCCCATGCCGCCGATCTTTATCTGGTGGCCCACAAGGGCAAACAGCAGGCGTGGATCACCGACATGGACCATTCCTTCAACGCCACGCAAAGCCCACAGATGCTGGACAGCCTGTTGGATGCCACGGCCACGTTCTTCAAACAGAACGGTCTGGCTTAAGCCGCACCAAAAGGGGTGCCAATAGCCAGACAAAGCCCAAAAGGGCTGCGGTAAAAACAAAGGCCGCGCGCAGGCCCAAGCCGCCCGCAATCAGACCAAGCAGCGGCGGGCCCACGAAATACCCAGCATAGCCCAGCATGGTGGCGCGGGCCACGGCCCTTGCGCGGGCCTCGGGCGCTGCCATGGTGCCGACCAGCGTAAAGGCGGTGGGGGCTATGACTGACGATCCGATCCCCATCACAATAAACCCCGCATAGGCCATCAACGGGCTTGCGGCCAGGGCCACAACCAAGGCCCCACAGGCCGAAAGTGCAGCGCCTATCAGCATCAAGCGCAGCTCACTCATCCGTGCCGACAGCCCATGCCCAAAGACCCGCGCCACGCCCATCGTCAAAGCCAGCACCGCAGGCCCCGCCGACCCCAGCGCTGCCGAGCCGTTCAGCGTCTTTTCGATATGCAGCGCCGACCAGCTTTCGGCGGCGTTCTCGCTCATGAATGAGATAAGCACGATAGCCCCACCGATGACGGGAATGAGGCCAAGGCCCGCACTGGTGCCTTCCGACGGGGCACGCAGCCCGTCAATTTGGCCGTCGGCCTCAAAGGCGGCAAGGGCCACAAGGGCTGCCACCCCGGCCGCCACCGCCATCACCACACCGGGCGATGCTCCAAAAGACCGCAGCGCCCCCGTGCCCAAGGCCCCGCCCGCGTAGCCAAAGGAATAGGCGGCGTGACACAGGTTCATCAAAGGCCGCCCCCGCGCCACTTCCAACGCCGACACACGGGCGTTCATCAGCACATCCACCGCCCCCGTGGTCGCCCCGCAGACCAGCATCGCGGCAGGGAACAGATACCAAACCCCCGTCTGCCCCGGCAGTATAAAGGCCAAGGCCATGCAAAGCGTGGTCACCCCCAAAACAGAAGGCCCAAGCTGTTCGCTGATCCAAGGGGCGGCGCGCATGGCAAGCATGGCCGCAAGCGGGGTTAGAAACATCAAAAAGCCCAGACGGCTTTCGCTGACGCCCAGCATGGTTTTGATGTCGGGCAAATCAGCGGCAAAACTGCCCCATAAAATGCCCATGACAAAGAATGCCGCAAGCACGGCTCGGGTATGGCGAAGGGTGGCTAAGTTTATCATACCGTTACATAGATCGCAGCGCTGCGCGCCACTCGCCCAGTGCCGACACGGGCTGGCCCGTCTCCGGCACGGGTGCGCGGCTTTAGGCCGATTTCATCAAGCCATCGGCCTTCAGGCCCGCATAGCATTCATCCAGCGACTTTGTGGCACGGGCGATCAGGATGTCGATTTCCTCAGGTGTGATCACCAAGGGTGGCGAGATGATCATCCGGTCACCGACATGGCGCATGATCAGATTATTGGCAAAGCAGCGCTCGCGGCAGCGATAGCCGACCGTGCCGGTATCAGCGGCGAACTTTGCACGGGTGGCTTTATCGGGCGTCAGCGCGATCGACCCCATCAGGCCGACCAACTTCGCCTCGCCCACCAAGGGATGGTCGGTCAGCGCCTGCCACTTCGCCCAAAGATAGGGATGCGCCACATCGCGCACATGTTCGACGATATGTTCTTCTTGCAGGATGCGGATGTTTTCCAAGGCCACGGCGGCGGCGACCGGATGGCCGGAATAAGTGTAGCCGTGGTTAAAATCGCCCGCAGATCCCAGAACCTCGGCCACGTGGTCATTCACGATGGATCCACCGATGGGCTGATAGCCCGACGACAGGCCCTTGGCGATGGTCATGATATGCGGCTTGATGCCAAAGGTTTGGCTGCCAAACCAATTGCCGGTGCGGCCAAAGCCGGTGATGACCTCGTCCGCGATCAACAAGATGCCGTATTTATCCACGATGCGCTGGATTTCGGGCCAATAGGTTGACGGGGGAATGATCACTCCACCTGCGCCCTGCACGGGTTCGCCGATAAAGGCCGCGACATTTTCCACACCCAGTTGCAAGATCATGGCTTCCAGTTCGCGCGCGCGCAGAAGGCCAAAGTCTTCAGGCGTCATCTCGCCGCCCTGTTCCCACCAGTTGGGTTCGCCGATGTGCACGATACCGGCGATCTTACCACCATGGGCATGGATGCCCGCCATCCCCCCCAAAGACCCGCCGCCCATGGTGGACCCGTGGTAGCCATTGGTTCGCGCGATGATCACGCGCTTTTCGGGTTGGCCCATAATATCCCAATAGCGGCGCACCATGCGGATGTTGGTGTCGTTGGCCTCGGACCCCGAGCCTGCGAAAAAGACATGGTTCAAATCGCCCGGAGCGACCTCGGCAATCTTGGCGGCAAGGGCGATGGCGGGGATGTGGCTGGTTTGGAAGAAGGTGTTGTAATAAGACAGCTCCTCCATCTGCGCTGCGGCGGCTGTGGCAAGTTCCTTGCGGCCGTAGCCGATGTTGACACACCACAGGCCCGCCATGCCGTCGATGATGCGGTGGCCTTCGGTATCGGTCAGCCAGACGCCCTTG
>CAXNKP010000319.1:0-3767 GCA_964202815.1 Stagnihabitans sp.
GATTGGTATGATGCATTTGGATTAGAGGGCATCGCCGTGTCGGCTGTCGCGCTTCAAAAGGCAATAGACAGTCAATCGACCACGGACGACTATAAAATAATCGCCGGTATCCTTGCAGGGAATGACATCTTCACCCTGTCACAATTTGATGACTACGCCTTTGGGTATGGTGGCAAGGATAAAATCTTTGGCAATGGTGGCAACGATCGCCTTGATGGTGGCAATGGGAATGACACCCTTATCGGTGGCGTGGGCCTAGATTCCCTGACCGGAGGGCTTGGTGCCGACAGCCTTGACGGCGGAAATGGGAATGACCGCTTGTTTGGTGGTGCCGGGAATGATCGTCTGATCGGGGGCGCTGGCGCCGACAGCTTGACCGGTGGCGCTGACGCGGATGTGTTTGTTCTCAACCAGCTGAAGGGCGTTGACCACATCACAGACTTTACCTCTGGCAGCGATCGCATAAGTCTTTCCAAGGCGACATATGTAGCACTGGGCGCAAAGGGGGCCTTAGACCCTGCCACTTTCTACGCCGCCGCAGGGGCAACGAAGGGCCACCTTGAGACAGACCGTGTGATCTACAACACATCTACGGGCGCGCTTTACTATGATGCGGACGGCAGTGGCGCTGGCAAAGCTGTTCAGATTGCTGTGTTGGACAGTCACCCCGCCATAGTTTACGCGGATGTGTTGATTTTCTGACGCCCTGTCTGGGGCTGAAATATGCCCCAGCACCTTCATAAAGTTCAAACGAAGGCACTCCGCAATCTTCGCGCGGGCTCGCTCACAGATCGACCCTGCGCAAGAACCCCTCTAAAAACATTTCAAAGCAATGTCCTGACCCTATACCCATCGTCATAAGCACGCTAGAGCGGATTGCGTTCAATCGGTTTCAAATCCTGCTGCAAGGCTTATTCCCTTAACTCCAGACGCTCAATATATTGTGTTGTACTCGATGCCGGAAGGCCCAGAAGTCGCTTGTGCAGCGCAGTTGGATAAGGCGAGGTGCCTTGAAATCGATGTCCTATGTTTCGTTTTTTGGCAGGATATGCGGGTCGGCAACGCGCAAGGCAACCCCCACTGTCGCGCCAAGGCAGGTCAGATCCGTTGATCAACGAAGTCCCGATAGGTGGCAGGCTCAAGGTCCAAGCCTATCCCGAGGAGGCGATCAAGAGCGATGCGCGTGTGGCGTCGTCGGTTCCAGCGTAAGACGAACCCGACGAGGTAGCCCTGAACATGGGCCTTACGCAGTCCGTGCAAGACGCCTGTGGCCCATCGCTTCAGGTTCATCTCCGGCCTGAACGCGGCGCTCGACATGCTGTCCGACTGGGCCACCGGCGAGGGCGGCATTCACATCGGCACACTCGATCCGGTCACCTTGGGTCGGTTTGGTAATCCGTTTGAAGGGGCGGCTGCGGCGGATGCGTTCAAGGCGGCGATGGGCAAAACCTATCTCAAAACGCCCGACCTTAGGCCTGGCACCATGGCGAGCGATGTCCGCGACGGTGCTGCAGCTTACAACGAGGCAGCGGGCATGCTGGCAAACGGTGCCACTAGACCACTCTCAAGCTTACAGGCGCTGCAGGATGCGACGACCAAGGTCGGAACTGATGGCGCTGCAGCCCTTGATGGCGCAACAGTTGCAGCCAATGGCACGACTGATGCAATTGACGCTGGCGAAACTGCCATCGGTGGTGCCGGGGCGGCGGGCAAAGCGGCGGCGAATGCAGTGGCCACCCGCTGGGCGGTAAAAAAGCGGGAGATTGCCGTTTGGGGGATATTCGCAGGGTAAGACAGAAGTCAGGCACGGGTTCAAAAAAGGGGCGGGTTAAATTCGGGTGGGGGCCAAATGCGCGAAATTTTGGACAAAACGGGCGTTAGGGCGATTTTGACCTTGGATTTAGGGCAAATTCCTAACGCGGCCACCCCAATCCATCTGCTCTGCGCGCAACCCCAGTGTCTTTGCACTTAACGCAAGCGACGGGCGATATCATGAACCAAGCCGCTGGATCCCTCGCCCCCCCCGACCCGCACCCTGCGCGACAGCCACAAATGATAGTGCCCTGAAACGCTGCGTGTCATCTGCCAATGGGTTGCGGCCACCACGCCATCGCGAGGCACCTCGGATTCGGGCAAGGGCGCCGCAGCGCGCAACACTTCTGCCGAAGGTTGGGTGACGCGGGCAGTGCCACTTGCGTCCCAGCGGGTCAGCGGGCGAAGTTGTAATTCCACCACCCCAGGTGCCGCGCCAGAGGGGCGGATCGGCACCATTGGAAACCAGTGTTCGGGCACAGGCGAATTCAACCGATAAATCAAATCAGCCTCGGCGCTCCCCTGTGGCAGGGATTGGGGAGGCAAGGATTGGCGCAGCGCGGCATCGATGGTGCGGTAATGGTCCGAGCCACGTTCCCAACCGCCTTCGGGACGTTCCAAACGCCGCTCAACCGCCCAGACCATATTCGCCATCTCGTCGCGGAACAAAGCAACGTCTTCGACCGGCTCGCTTTGCAGGCCATCGCCCAAGACGGGCGGCAAAAAGAACAGCGCAGGTTGCGCGGCATGCGCCGCCGCAAAAGAGAACATCCGCCAATCTCCTGCCCCAACCGTTTGGGCGCAGGCAAGATCGGACTCGACGCCAAAGCTGTCTTTGATCCGAAGACTGCGGAGCGCCACCACAGAGCCCACAAGCAAACGCAGTGGCACAGTGAACCAATCATTGCCATAGGTCAGCGCAAATTCGCTGAGAATCATATGGGCGATGTCCCCCCGCCCAAGCGATTCCACTCCAAAACGGATCACGGAATCCTCAAACTCCCAAAACCGTTCGCTGGGCATTCCCGCAAAATAGGCTCGGCTGGGCAGCGTGCGGCGGGTCAAGCGACGCGACGGCGTAGCACCCGCCGCAGGCATCCCCAGATCCCCGCCGCTTAGGTCGAAATCCGACCAGTCCAGACGCTCGCCATCATAACCTGCGGCGCGTAAGACCACAGGCCCGTCCGATAGCCGCGCAGATACAGCGAAATCATGTTCCAGCCGCGACGGTTGCCAAGCGGTGCCTGCGCCGATCTCCTCGCCCAGATGACGCGATTGCCACCATGACAAAAACCGATTGCCGGCATTGATCACGAATTTCTCGAGGGCGCGATCAACGGCGGGAAGCGGCGGCAACAGGGTCAGGCTGGTCGCCGCCCCCCGCGCGCGCAACAGCGTATCTGCCAGCGCCCGCCCATCTGGAACACGCCGCGCAATGCCCGCCATGACCAAAGGCGCATCGGTCTGCACCATATCGGGCAAAGGGAACTGTTTGCGATAGGCATCGGCAGCGGCCTCGGCCCCCGCAAGGCGCAAAAGGCGCAAGAAATGCTGACCTGCATCGATCCTGTGCCGCAAATCCAACACCCGCCCCGCCAAAGGCAAGGCCTCAACCCGCGCCTCAAGGGGCAGATCACTGCCCGCAATATCCTGCGTCACCGATCCAGCACGATAGCGTTCCAGTGGGGCCAGCTCCACCTCAACCACCGATTCAACGGGCGACCCCGCATCTTCGCCTGCAAATTCGCCAAACTGCCATTGCCGCGCCAAAAGCCAAAGCGGATCGCCCAAAGCGGCGCGCAAGCCAGGTTTCAAACTGTCGAGGCGCGGGACAGGTTCCAGCCGCGTCCATGTTGTAAAACCGCTCATTCTCGGAACTCCGACAGTTTCCATTGCACTTGGGCGGCATCGCGCACCCGTCGCCAATCCAGCGAGGCGCGCCCGCGTTCAAAGTC
>CAXNKP010000320.1:0-3766 GCA_964202815.1 Stagnihabitans sp.
GCCACAAAGATGCCCACATAACCCAGAACCGACACCACCGCATTCTGGCCACCTTGGTCCAGCGAGGTGCGCGGCAGAATCGAAGATTTCAGCGCCCCCTGCAACAGCCGCGTAGCAGACACGCCGATGCCAAAGATCACCGCGAAAAACAGGAAATCGGTGGGCGATATGCGCGTATCGCCCAGTTGGTAGCCGTCTTTAAAGCGGGTCCAAAGCTCAGTCAGGTCGGCCACCCGCGCGCCCCAAATCAGCGCCACTGCGGGCAACATGGCCAAGGCCAAAGCAAAACTGATTAGCACCGGCACAAGCGTATCTTGCGCCTCCTCGGTGCGGATCAAAAGGCCATAGACCTCGCCGATCAGCAGTTGAATGAGGTAAAGAAGGGCCACCAACCCCAACGTCAAGGCGGTGGGAAAGACCAGTTGCGCCGCGGCCGAGATATAGCCCAGCACGGCCAACAACGGGCCAAGCGTGCCGAAAAGAATGACCCCGCGCGCCAGAAGATCCAGCAAGCGGTTGCGATAGGTGACGTTACCTTGATCCGCCGCCGTGGCGCGCGACTGGCGCATCAACTGCCCCAACCGCACCAAGATGAAGGCTCCCGCCAAAATCGCAGGAAGGCTTAAAACCGAAGTTGCTGCATCGCTGACCAAAATATCGGCCATAGCAACGCGGCGCAGCATATCCAGCGCCAAAACTGCGCCAAAGGCCGTCGTCAAATCTCGGCCCAAGGCGCGCCGGTCGGTGGGCAAATTCAACATCATGCCGGGGTAAACCGCAGCCGGAAAGACCTGCGCGCCCAGCCAAACGGCAGCGAAAAGGGAAGTGCCCATGGGGGCCAAGGCGGTTGCAATTTGCATACCCACAGGCCCCAGCATGGCCGTCAGACGCAAAGCCTCTCCCAATGCCGCACAGGCCAGAACCGGCACAATGATCTGCCCAAGTGAGGTGCCAAATCCCAAGACCCGCTGTCCGCGCGCCGTGGCGGGTGGCCGCAGGCGCAAACCCAAACGTTCAGCCCAAAAGCGTCCGCGCCACAGGGCCAAAAAGGCAAAGGCCAGCAAAGGTAAGGTCAGCGGCAGCGTGTCGGCAAATTTCGCCCGCGCGCGCGGATCGGCGGCCTTAAGCGCGGTCTCGTCCCAAATTGTCGTCGCCGTTGTGGTCAGCGCGCCAAGAGCATCTTTCCAATGGACGGGATTAAGCGGATTAGGCCACAGTTTCAGCAGCGCATCCGCCTGCCTTTCGCGCAAGACGCGGTCAATCTCGCGGATCAGGCCATCAGCGCGGCGATAGGCTTCATCAGCGGCCAAGCCGGGCGCTTGCAGCCGTGTCATCTGCGCGGCCAATTCGGCGCGGCGTGTGGTGATGTCGGCGTCTTCACTGGCGGGGTCAACCGGCACCTCACCCAAGGCCGCGATCTGGTTTTTGAGGGTCGCGATACGGGTAGAGTTGACACTTTGCGCCTCTAGCAACTGGGCGCGCCAACGGGTCAGTTCCAACCTTATGGTTTCCAAGCCCGCATCAGGGATGGCTGCATTGGCTAATGCGGCTTCCGCCCGCGCGGCCATGCGCGCCCAGCCCTGATAATCCAACGCGCCGCCACTGGCCCCGCCGCTGACCACAACCTTCGGCTTGGCCCCACCGCTTTGGGGGGCAAAGCCGCCCGAGACAGGAGCATCTGCGGCATCCACCGGGCTTTGAACACTGGCAGGCGCCTCTGCCGCGCTGCCGCCGGTGTTTTGCGCAGCGATGGGGCCTGCAAAGACAATACTCAGCCCAAGGGTCATCACCGCCAAAAGGCGAAGCGGTTTGCAGACCCTTTGGCCTGCTTGGGTCATGCGTCCTCGAAGACCGTTGGGATGTTGGATGGCGCGCGCTCTAGCCAACTGGGCACGGGCAGACCCTTTTCCCGCAGGAAAGTCGGGTTGTACAATTTGGATTGGTAGCGGTTGCCATAATCGCACAGGATGGTGACGATGGTCTTGCCCGGCCCCAAGTCATGCGCCATGCGGATTGCCCCCGCGATGTTGATGCCCGAGGAACCGCCAAGGCAAATGCCCTCGTCCTCCAGCATCTCAAAGACCAAGGGCAAAGCCTCGGCATCGGGGATACGGTAGCTGAAATTAGGGGTGAAGCCTTCCAGATTTGCAGTGATACGGCCTTGGCCGATGCCTTCGGTGATGGACGTGCCGGGGCTTTCAAATTTGCCGCTGGAATAATAGGCGTGCAGCGCTGCCCCTTCAGGGTCAGCCAAACCGATCTTGACACTCTTGGGCTGCAAGGCCAAGCCCACCCCCGCCAAAGTACCACCCGACCCCACTGCACAGATAAAGCCATCGACCTTGCCACCGGTCTGCTCCCAAATCTCGGGGCCGGTGGTTTCGACATGGGCAGTGCGGTTGGCCAGATTGTCGAACTGGTTGGCCCAGATGGCCCCGTTGGGTTCGGTGCGTGCCAAAGCCTCGGCCAAGCGGCCGGAATAGCGGACGTAGTTGTTGGGGTTTTTGTAGGGAACGGCAGGCACTTGCACCAGTTCGGCCCCCGCCAGACGGATCATGTCTTTCTTTTCTTGCGACTGGGTTTCGGGAATGACGATCACCGTGCGAAAGCCCATGGATGCGCCCACCAAGGCCAAGCCAATCCCTGTGTTGCCCGCAGTCCCCTCGACAATCGTGCCGCCGGGTTTCAGGTGCCCTTTGGCCACGGCATCCTTGATGATATACAAAGCCGCACGGTCCTTGACCGACTGGCCGGGGTTCAAAAACTCGCACTTGCCCAAGATCGTGCAGCCCGTCATCTGCGAGGCGCGTTTGAGCTTAAGAAGTGGCGTGTTGCCGATCGTGTCAGCCAGATCGCTGTGAATGCGCATGAAGGTCCCCTTGATCCTGTAACCTGTTTAGCCAAAGGGGGCGGGAAACTCAAGCAAGCGTGGCACAAATGGCCAGCCTTGATCCAAAGGAGCGCGTGCCGCGCGTTGTTTTTGTCTCGCCTCTGGCGTGGCACCAACCGGTTCGGGCGACCTTCGGTGAGAGAATTGTGGCAAAGGGCAAGGTCTGGCGGCGATTTTGGGGGAAAAGCTGCAAAAAGGGGGCTGATGCGGCTTCCCCTTGGGGATTTTCCCCGCTACAAGCCCCCCGGTCGCGCCATGCACCCTTGGAGGATGGCGGACTGTAACAGGAGAACACCTATGGCACGCCAGATCAACGATCTGAACGTCGAGGTACGTACGGGGACAGGCAAGGGGGCCGCCCGCCAAGCTCGTCGCGAGGGATACGTACCCGGAATAGTCTACGGGGATGGGCAAGAGCCTGTCGCCATCAATGTAGCCTATAACTATCTACTAAAGCACCTGAAGGCAGGCCGCTTTTTGCAGACGCTTTTCAACCTGAAGGTTCCCGGCCTTCCCGACGTTCACGTCGTGTGCCGTGGCGTTCAGCGCGATGTGGTTCGCGATCTTCCGACCCACGTTGACTTTATGCGTTTGAACGACGAATCACGGGTTGTTCTGCACATCCACGTGACGTTCATCAACCACGAGGCCAGCCCCGGGTTGAAGCGCGGCGGCACCTTGACTGTGGTGCGTCCGGAAGTTGAACTAAACGTGATGGCAGGCGATATTCCTGATCATATCACGGTCGACCTGACCGGCAAAGCGATTGGTGATGTGATCCATATCAGTGACGCGATCCTGCCCGAAGGGGTGAATCCCACGATCGCGCGGAACTTTGTGATCGCGAATATCTCGGCTCCGGCCGGATTGATCTCT
>CAXNKP010000321.1:0-3765 GCA_964202815.1 Stagnihabitans sp.
TTCCGAAACCTGCAGGCCCGATTTGCCCAAGCGGCGATAGTCCATGATGCGCTCCTTGAATTCTATGCGCAGAACCTAAGGCCTGTGGGGCCAGTTTGCCAGTCTGATTTGGCCTTTGGGTAAAGATGCCGAAAGCAAAGCGGCCCCGAACCGGCGGTTCGGGGCCGTCTGAAAAAAAACGCTTAACGTCAGATGCCAGCGTAAATCTCGGCCACTTTGGCCACGGCATCCTCGGGCGTCATCTCAACCGACACGCCTGTGCGGCGCGAGGTCAGTTCCACCACGCCGTTGGCCAAGCCACGGGGGCCAACCGTGATGCGCCAGGGCAGGCCGATCAGGTCCATCGTGGCGAATTTTGCGCCCGCGCGTTCGTCGCGGTCGTCGTAAAGCGGTTCCAACCCCTTGGCGAGCAGGGCCTTTTCCAAGGCGGCACAGGCGGCATCGGCGGCCGCATCGCCTTGCTTAAGGTTCACGATCCCCACGGGGAAAGGTGTCACCCCTTCGGGCCAGATGATGCCCTTGTCGTCATGGCTGGCCTCGATGATGGCCCCCAACAAACGGCTGACGCCAATGCCATGGCTGCCCATTTCGACCGCCACTTTCTCGCCTTTGTCGTTGACGACCATGGCCCCCATCGCCTCGGAGTATTTGGTGCCAAAGTAGAAAATCTGCCCCACCTCAATGCCGCGCCCGACCTTACGGCGCTCTTCGGGGATGGCGTCGAACAGGGCAGCGTCATGGGTTTCATCGGTGCGCGCGTAAAGAGTGGTGAATTCCTGACACACCTCTGCCACAGCGGCGCGGTCGTCGTAATCTACCTCTCGCACACCGAGTTTCAAATCAACCACGGCCGAATCGTAGAACACCTCTGATTCGCCTGTTGCGGCGAGCACCAAAAACTCATGCGTGTTATCGCCGCCAATCGGGCCAGAGGCGGCGCGCATCGGAATGGCCGTCAGGCCCATGCGTTCATAGGTGCGCAGATAGCTGACCATGTGGCGATTGTAGGCGTGCAACGCTGCGTCTTTGTCGATGTCGAAATTGTAGCCGTCTTTCATCAAGAACTCGCGGCCGCGCATCACACCAAAGCGCGGGCGCATCTCATCCCTGAACTTCCACTGGATGTGGTACAGCGTCAGCGGCAGGTCTTTGTAGGAATTGACGTGCGAACGAAAAATATCCGTCACCATCTCTTCATTGGTGGGGCCGTACAGCATCTCGCGGCCCTGACGGTCTTTGATGCGCAGCATCTCTTGGCCGTAATCGTCATAGCGGCCAGATTCGCGCCACAGATCAGCCGGTTGCAGCGTGGGCATCAGCAAGGGAATATGGCCCGCGCGCGTCTGCTCTTCATGCACGATGGTTTGAATGCGGTTGAGCACCCGTAGCCCCAAGGGCAACCACGAATAAATCCCCGCCGTCTGCTGCTTGATCATACCGGCACGCAGCATATAGCGATGCGAGACGATCTGCGCCTCGGCGGGGTTTTCCTTTAAGACAGGCAGAAAGTAGCGCGACACACGCATGGGGGGCCTCTTGGTTAGGTTTGCTTGTTCCTATCGGGTTGCACCCTGCCAAGCAAGACAGAGGACGCGCTCCACAGATCCGGGCTGCCGCTGCCTTAAAAATCAGCCAAACTGTCGAGCATAAAAGGGCGCTCGCTTGCATCCCACACTGTCGTGCGCAATATCATGCCTGAACCAGAGGAGAACCACCCGTGCCAAACCAAACCCAAGGGCGCTATTGGGCCATTGCCGCCATTTTGTTTTTTGTGGCGCTGTGGTATCTGGGCTCTGTGCTTTTGCCCTTCCTGGTGGGCGGGGCTGTGGCCTATTTTCTGGATCCGGTGGCCGACCGCTTGGAACGCTGGGGCCTGTCGCGCGCCTTGGCAACCTTGGTCATTTCGGTTGCAGCCTTTGTGCTGGTGGTGCTGATCGTCTTGGCGCTGATCCCGGTTTTGGTGCAGCAGTTGACGTCGCTGATCAGCGCAGCCCCAACCCTCGTCACAGAATTTCAGGCCTTTTTGATCGCCCGTTTTCCAGAGTTAAGCGACAGCACCTCGGTCATGCGCACCACCTTAGATCAGATCGCCCAAGCCATTCAGGCACGCGGCGCCACCTTGGCGCAGGGCTTCGTTTCATCGGTGTTCGGTGTGATGAGCTGGCTGATCTTCATCGTGGTTGTGCCCGTTGTGGCCTTTTATCTGCTGATGGATTGGGACAAGCTGGTGGCGCGCATCGACGATTTGCTGCCGCGCGACCATGCCCCTGTGGTGCGCAAACTGGCACAAGAGATTGACCGCGCCCTTGCAGGCTTTGTGCGCGGCCAGGTGTCAGTTTGCCTGACCTTGGGGGCCTATTATGCTGCAGGTTTGATGATGGCGGGCTTGCAATTCGGGCTGGTCATTGGCGCCATAGCCGGGGCCATGACGGTGATCCCCTATATCGGCGCATTGGTGGGCGGGGCCTTGGCGATTGGCTTTGCGCTTTATCAGTTTTGGGGAGATTGGGTGTCAATCGGCATCATCGCTGCAGTCTTTGCCTTTGGCCAGTTTGTCGAAGGCAACGTGCTGACCCCGCGCCTTGTTGGCAAATCGGTGGGGCTGCATCCGGTTTGGCTGATGTTTGCGCTGTCGCTGTTTGGTGGCCTGTTTGGCATTGCGGGGATGCTGGTGGCGGTGCCGATCTCGGCTGCGATCGGCGTGTTGATGCGCTTTGGCATCGCGCAGTATCAAGACAGCCTGCTGTATCGTGGCCACGGCGACGTGCCGCAGGACGACGTGCCACAGGACAACGTGCCACAGAACAAGGGCCAAGGGTGACCAGCCAACTGACCTTTGATCTGCCGCTTGTCCAAGGGTGGCAGCGCGCAGCTTTCATAACCACCCCCGCAACACAAGCAGTCCTTGCAGCACTGGCGGATTGGACCAATTGGTCAGGCGGGCGGCTTTTGGTGATGGGCCCCCATGGGTCAGGCAAGACGCATCTGGCGCATATCTGGGCGGATATGGCGCAAGCCCTGTGGGTTGATCCCGACGATCTGCCCGCCCGTTTGCCTGACTTTTCGGCAAATGCCCACATCTTGATCGACGATGCCCATAAGATCCGTGGCCTGGCAGAAGAGGCGCTGTTTCATCTGTACAACCGCCTCGCCCCCCAAGGTCGGCTCTTGCTGACAGCCCCCACTGCGCCGCGCGATTGGGGGCTTAAGTTGCCAGACCTGCTGTCGCGCTTGCAAGCCATGCCCATTGCCCGGCTAGAACCGCCCGATGACGCCTTGTTGGCAGGTGTTTTGGTCAAGCTGTTCGCCGATCGCCAGATCACGGCTGAGGCGCGTCTGATCCCCTATCTTTTGCACCGGATGGAGCGTTCGATCCCCGCCGCCCAAGCCTTGGTGGCGGCCCTTGACGCCCGATCCCTGGCCACCCACCGCCCCGTCACCCGCGCCTTGGCCGCCGAGGTGCTGGACACCACCGCCCCACAGTGAGACAAGAGCCCCTTGGCAAGCCCTCACGCGCCTTGGATAAACCATGACCCAAACCGATTTCCTCAAGGCCCCCTTCCCCACCGCCGTGACCTATCCTGCCGCTGAAACGGCAGGGCCACGGCGCTTTTTCAACCGCGAACTCTCTTGGCTGGCCTTTAACTGGCGCGTTTTGGACGAGGCGGCCAACCCTGCCGTCCCCCTGCTGGAACGGCTGCGCTTTTTGTCCATCTCGGCCACCAATTTGGACGAATTCTACACCGTGCGCGTGGCGGGCTTGCG
>CAXNKP010000322.1:0-3739 GCA_964202815.1 Stagnihabitans sp.
GCTTGCACGCCGATCTCCATCGTCCCTCTGTCAGTGGGAAAGAACACCGCCGTTGGCACGGTGTCTGACCCAGTCTCAATCGCCAAACGGCGCACCTTGCCCCCCTCTAGCACGGCAGCGGCAGAGTTCGAGGTGCCAAAATCAATCGCAAGCGTGGTCAGGGTCATGTGCGGCCTATCGGGGGACAAAGGACGTGCAGCTATCCAATCCGTCCTGCGGCCGCAAGATGCGGCTTACATCTGGCCCAAGGGGGGGCGGGGGATATAGGGCGCTTCAAGGTCTGCCATCTGGCCTTGGGTCAGAACAAGATCCAAACCTGCAATCGCCTCGGCCAGTTGGTCGGGCTTGGTGACACCGACTATGGGCGCTGTCACCCCCGGCTTTTGGCGCACCCAAGCCATGGCCACTTGCGCCATGGGACGGCCCAGTTCGGTGGCAAGGGCTTGGACGGCACTGATCACCCGCGCGTCCGCCTCGGCGGTTTTGTCGAACATAAATTTCATATAGCCGTCCTTCGCCGTCCGCTCGGTCGCAGCCCCCACCGGACGGGCCAGCTTGCCGCGGGCAATCGGGCTCCACGGGATCAGGCCCACGCCTTGATCGCGGCACAGGGGGATCATCTCGTGCTCTTCCTCGCGGTAAAGCAGGTTGATCTGGTTTTGCATCGAGATAAAGCGCGTCCAGCCATTGGCGCGGGCAGTTTCTTGCGCCTTGGCGAATTGCCATGCCCACATGGTCGAAGCCCCCAGATATCGCGCCTTGCCCGCTTTGACGACATCATGCAGCGCCTCCATCGTTTCTTCGATGGGGGTTTGGTTGTCCCAGCGGTGGATCTGGTACAGGTCCACATGATCGGTGCGCAGGCGTTTGAGACTGGCGTCGATGTTGTGCAGGATTGATCGCCGCGACAGGCCCGCCATCTGCGGTTCGTTCAGCATGACACCTTGCACTTTGGTCGCCAAGACCACCTCGTCGCGCCGCGCGATGTGCCAAAGCACCTCACCCAGAATTTCTTCGGACGATCCGTCAGAATAGACATTGGCCGTATCAAGGAAGTTTAGACCCGCCTCGACCGCCTGCCGGATCAAATCGCGGCTTTCGTCTTTGGGCAGCGTCCAAGGATGGCCGCCACGATTTGGGTCGCCAAAGCTCATGCAGCCCAGACACAGTTCGCTGACCTGCAAGCCCGAATGTCCCAAGCGATGCGTTTTCATAGCAGCCTCCCAGCTTTTGGCATTAGAATAGGGGCTGTTGGGGGCGAGCGCCACTCGATAGGGCACATCATGCTGTGATTGCGCGGCAGGTATCGGAACCTGTCGCCCGCAGCGGTGGCGCGTCTTGGGATAGGGATCAGGCCACAGCGCGTTAAAAGGGGGGCGGGTTTGGCAAGGCCCAGCACTGCGCGATTTTCGGGCGCGCGCGCCTGCTTCCCCCTTTCGGGCTGGCCCACAAGCGTGCAAGTTGGGCCCAAAGCACCCCCAAACTGGAAAAGCCCATGCCCATCACCCTGACCGTTGGCAGCCTGCATTATGACATCATGGTCGAGGCCGACCACTTGCCCCGCCCCGATGAAACTGCGATCGGAACGCGCTGGTATCCCAAATTCGGCGGCAAGGGCGGCAATCAGGCGGTGGCAGCGGCCAAGGCGGGAGCGCAAAGCCGAATGATCGGGGCCGTGGGGGCCGATGACTTTGGCCGCTTTTTGCGCGCAAACCTAACGCAAGGCGGGGTGGAGGACCGCTATATCGCAACCATCCCCGATGTGGGATCAGGCATGAGTGTTGCGATTTTAGACGGTGCCGGCGATTATGCAGCGACGATTGTGTCGGGTGCCAACTTGCACCTGTCAGCCGCAGCCCTGTCTGACCAAGCGGCTTGGGCGGGGGTGGGCCTGCTGATCTTGCAAAACGAAGTGCCCGAGGCGATCAATCTGACAGCCGCCACCCAAGCCCGCCAGCGTGGCATCCCGACCCTGCTCAACGCCGCCCCTTTTCGCGCCTTGGGGCCAGAATTCCGCGCCCTGATCGATATTCTTGTCGTCAACGCGGTCGAGGCTGAGATGATGGGCACCCCCCGTGTCACCGATCTGCCCAGCGCCGCCCGCGCCGCGCAACACCTGTTAGGACAGGACAAAAAAACCGTGATCGTCACCGCAGGCGACGCGGGGCTTGCCGCGGTGGGGCCGGACGGGATTTTGCTCGAAGTGGCGGCGGAAAAGGTCAAAGTGGTCAGCAGCCATGGCGCGGGGGATGCGTTTATTGGCGCTTTGGCCGTGCAATTGGCTAGGGGGGCAGGGCTAGAGTCTGCCTGCAAGGCGGCCTCACAGGCTGCGGCGCGGCATGTGGCGGGGCTTTAATCGGTGGTTTTTTCGATAAGAAGCGGGCCTTTCGCGCGGTTGGAATTGACCGCCCGCCCCACGCGATGTACCCGCAAAAGCCCAGCAGGCGTGTGCCGCATCAAAAGGGCTGCACCATGGCCCGCTTCGCCCAGCCACAGGGGCCAATCTTGCGGGTTCACGATCAGCGGTTCGCGGTCGTGGATTGACTCGAGGTTGGGGCCAGCTTGCAAGGTCACAACGGCACAGGTCAGCATATCGCCCCACGCCTGCCAAAGACCGCCCAAGGCCAGCGGTTGCCCATCCGTACGGGTGATATACCACGGCAGACGCACCCCATCGGGCCCCGCACTCCATTCATAAAACCCCGAAGCCAGCACCAGACAACGCCGCTGGCGGACGGCCTCGCGGAAGGCGGGCTTTTGCGCCACGGTGTCGGCGCGCGCGTTCAAGAGTAACGGGCCGTCGGTGGTCGTTTTATACCACGGCGGAAGCAGGCCCCAGCGCTTGGGGCCCAGGCGCCTGATGCCGCCGGAGGATGTGACCACGGGCACAGCCTCGGTAGGGCAAATGTTAAAGCGCGGGCTATCGGGCAGATCATTGGCCATGACCGCGTCAAAAAGCGCGGCAAGGGCAGCATTGGGATGGGTTAGGGTCAAGCGTCCGCACATGCAGCGCAGCTTAGCAAAGAGCAGCACTAGGGCCAAGGCCCCGCCGCCCGCACATCGGACCAGTCATCTGGCGTCTCACTCTTCTATCGGACCAGTCATCTGGTGTCTCAGGCCTTGAACTTCACCGCCCAGGCTTGTATTGAACAATGTCCCGTCTAGATTGGCTCACTTGGGGCCACAGCGGCTATTTCGGAGTTTTGCCCATGTCCTGGACCGATGAGCGCGTCGAGACGCTCAAAAAGATGTGGGCCGAAGGCCAGTCAGCCAGCCAGATCGCAAAAGAACTGGGCAGTGTGACGCGCAATGCCGTGATCGGCAAAGTGCACCGCTTGGGCCTGTCCAACCGCGTGGGCCCCGGTAGCCCCACCGAGGAAGAGGTCGAAGGGGCCCCTGTCGTGGCATCCCCACCGCCACCCGCCCCAGCGGCCCCCGCCAAACCTGCGGCAGCGCCCCCCCCTCCGCGCCCAGTGGCCCCCGCGGCTGTGGAAGAGGCCCCGCGTCCGGCCCCTGTGGCCCCGGCGCCGCAGCCTGCGCCTATTGCAGCGGCAGAACCGGTAGCCCCCGCACCCATTGAATCCTCGACCATCACCTTCTCGCCGCAAGCGCCCATTCCGCTGCGCAAGGCGATTATTCCCGCAGGCCAACCCCTGCCGCCGCAACCCTCAGCCAACGAGATCAGCCCCGAGGCGCTGGCATCGGTGCGCGAAGTGGAAAAGCGTGCCAAAAAGCTGAC
>CAXNKP010000323.1:0-3722 GCA_964202815.1 Stagnihabitans sp.
AGATACTTGATGGCAAAGAGGTGCCGAAAGACCTGACTGTGCCCTTCTTGCGGATCGACCAGGACAACCTGGAAGCCAACCTCGCCAGTACCCAAGCCGGCGGTGTGGCCAACGTCGAATATAGTCAGGCTGACGCGATCGCTGTGATCGACGGCACAAAGTAGCCGGCGCCCGCGTCAAAATTTTGTCTGTGCGCCCCTGTCGCGCTGGCAATCAGACCTGCTCCTGGCCTCCCTGGGGCAGGTCGCCTTTGAATAACCACGGAAAGTCCTGATGTCCTTGCTGCAGTCCTCCGCCGTGCTGGAAGTCACCAACGCTGCGGTCCGTTTCGGAGAAGTGCGTGCGCTGGACGGTGTGTCGCTGGCGATCCTGCCGGGCGAGTGTATCGGGCTTGTCGGCCATAACGGCGCCGGCAAATCCACCATCGTCGCTGTGATCAACGGCGGCCTGACCCCACAGCAGGGCGAGATTTTTAGCGACAGCACCCGGATGGCTCCCTATGGAATTGGCGTGGCGCGCAGTCGAGGCGTGCGCTGTGTGTTTCAGGAGCTATCGCTTTGCCCGAACCTTTCCATCGTCGAAAACACCCGCATCATGCACCGCAACTTGGGTGGTTTCGGCTGGCGTGCTAGGGCGCGGGCGATCATTGCCGCCAGCCTTGATGCGGTGTTTCCGGGCCATGGCATTGACGTCGGCGGCCCCGTCGGAGCGCTGTCAATTGCGCAGCGCCAGATGGTTGAAATCGCCATGGCGTTTTCCGATTCAGGCCATCCGCCACGGCTGGTGATCCTGGACGAGCCGACCTCGTCGCTGGATGCGGGGTTTGCAGCGCAGCTTTTGGCGCATGTCCGCCGCTTTGTGGCAACCGGCGGTGCAGTGATCCTGATTTCCCACATTCTGAACGAAATTCTCGAAACCGCCAGTCGCATCGTGGTGATGAAAGACGGCAAGATCGTTGCCGAACGGAGTGCGGGCGGCTTTGATCACACTGGACTGGTCGAGGCGATGGGCAGCGCTGTCCCGAATCAGTCCGCCGCCCGCCGCAGCGATGCTGCCACCGAACCGGTGCTGGAACTGAGCCCGCCGAAAGGTCAGCCGTTTCGCGCCTGTAAGGGCGAAGTCGTCGGCCTCGCAGGTCTTGGTGGCCACGGCCAGACCCGGATGCTGCTGGCGCTGTTTGATCACGATAGCCCGCAATGGTGGCCCCGCCGCGACCCTGCCGTCACCTTCGTCGCCGGAGACCGGCGCGAGAATGGCATTTTTGATTTGTGGAGCATTTTGAAGAATATGACCGTGGCGTCGCTGAGCGACCTGTCACGTCGGGGTCTGCTTCAGGATGCCGCCGAGGCCAAGCGTGGCGCAGCGTGGAAAGAGCACATTGGAATCCGAACACCCGATATGAACAACCCGATCCTGTCCTTGTCGGGGGGCAATCAGCAAAAGGTGTTGTTTGCCCGTGCCCTGTCGACGCGCGCGCCGGTCGTGCTGATGGATGATCCGATGCGCGGCGTCGATGTGGGCACCAAGCACGAAGTCTATGGCATGATCCGCGCCGAAGCCGGAGTAGGCCGCACCTTTGTATGGTATTCGTCCGAGATGGAAGAAATGCAGCTTTGTGACCGTGTCTATGTCTTTCGCAACGGGGCTATCGTTGCGGAACTTGTGGGCGATTCGATAAGCGAGCAAAACATCCTGCGCGCCTCGTTCGAAGGAGCGGCGGCATGAGAGTTTCAACCGACACCCTGCGATTTGCCGTCCCGGTTGTGTCGCTCTTGCTGCTGTTGGCGGGCGTGTTCTATCTCCAGCCCCGCGCGATGAGCTATACTGGGTTGAACCTGTTGTTCAACCTTGCCGTGCCGATTGCCTTGGCCACAATCGCCCAGATGCTGATTATGGCGGTCAATGATCTGGACCTGTCGATGGGGACTTTTGTCAGCTTTGTTGCCTGCGTCTCCGCGACTTACTTGCATGACACGCCGTTGCTGGGGACCGCAATCTTGTTGGCTGCCATCGCGGTCTATGCGGCGATTGGAGTCATCATTTATCTGCGCGATCTGCCGTCCATCGTGGTGACGCTGGGAATGAGTTTTGTCTGGGCTGGTATTGCCGTACTGATCCTGCCCGCGCCCGGTGGAACAGCGCCTGAATGGGCACGCGCGGTGATGATCTCAAAACCGCCGCTGGTTCCAATGGCGATTGTGGCCAGCGTGTTGCTGGCGGTGTTTGCACATCTGTTGATCATGCGATCCTCGTTCGGGGTACTGATCCGGGGGGTGGGGGGAAACCAACGCTCGGTGCTGCGCGCGGGATGGTCGATTGTTGCCGCGCGGGCTGGGGCCTATGCCCTTGCTGCCACTTTTGCCGTGGCCGCCGGTATCTGCCTTGTCGGGCTGACCACCAGTGCCGATGCCAATATCGCCTTGCGCTACACGCTGTTGTCGATTGCCGGCGTTATCCTTGGCGGGGGCGAATTCACCGGTGGGCGCATCTCGCCCATCGGGGCAGTGATCGGCGCACTGACATTGACGCTGGCGGGTTCATTCCTGTCATTCTTGCGTATCTCGCCAGATTGGCAGATCGGCGCGCAAGGCGCGATCCTGATCATCGTGCTTGCCCTGCGGCTGTTGCTAAACCGGCTGGAACGCAAAGGCGGTGCGGTATGAAAGCGCTGCTTGCAAAGCCGTGGATATGGTCTTTCGTCGCAGCGCTTTCGGTGTGGCTGGCGACCATCGCTGTCACACGGGGAGCCTCTACCGTGGGCCTGTCGCAGGCAGCGCTGACCTTTGCCGCGTTCTCGGTGCTGGTTGGCATCGGCCAGATGTTTGTGATCACGCTTGGCCCCGGCAACATTGATCTTTCGGTCCCTGCCACCATGACCTTGGCCGTAACCGTGACGCTAAAATACATGGATGGCCAGAATGACCTGATCCTTCACGGTTTGGGGATCGCCGTCGCGGTCGGTTTTGCGGTGGGGGTGCTGAACTATGCGCTGATCAAGGCGCTGCGCATTCCGCCGATCATCGCCACGCTGTCCATGAGCTTTATCGTGCAATCTGCCGCGATCTGGACCAACCGGGGCCTGCGGATCAAGCCGCCGCAAGTGCTGGCCGATTTCACAACGTTGACCAGCTTTGGCATTCCCAACATCGCCCTGATTGCGTTGCTGATTTCAATCGTGGCTTGGGTCTTGCTGCACCGCACTCCCTATGGTCGCCGGATCGCCGCCATCGGCCAAAGCCTGCCTGCCGCGCGGATGGCGGGCATTGCGGTTGATGGCTGCCGCTTTGCCACCTATCTGCTCTGCGCGGTGCTGGCTGCCATCTGCGGATACCTGCTCGCCTGTTTCTCGGGCGGTGCAGCGCTGAATATGGGCACCGAGTACCTGCTGATGTCGATTGCCGTTGTGGTGATCGGCGGAACCGCCGTCGCAGGGGGCGACAGCAACGTGCCGGGCATCTGGGGGGCCTCGCTATTCATGTTTCTGGTGGTGTCGATGCTCAACACCTACGGCCTTGGGGCTGGGGTGCGGTTAATCATGACCGGAGTTATCATCATCACCGTGATCCTGCTGGCCAGTGGCCGAAAAGCCGGCGCACGCTAAGCAGAGTTTTCCGGGGGAGTGACACTTATTATCTGTGGTCCTCAAATAGCTTGAGAAAGTCTTAAACCTGCCGCTGCAAGAATAATAGGGATTTGAAAAACGTTGGCGAAAGGATTTGTCA
>CAXNKP010000324.1:0-3717 GCA_964202815.1 Stagnihabitans sp.
GATTCAATACCTGGGCTTCACGTTTGACGGTCAGAAGACCTTGATCCGGGCTTCATCTCTCGACGCATATCGTGGCAAGATGCGCAGGGGCATCCATGCGAAGATGATTGCCGCCAAGTCAAAGAAGATTCTGCCATCCGAAGTGTTCAAACGAGAGTGCCTCAGCCGATACACTCATCTAGGTAAGCGGCGTAACTTCCTGAGGTATGCCTACAAGGCCGCGAACGTGATGGGGTGCCCCGAAATCAGACGGCAGGTGTCGCATCATGTGACCTGGTTCAACCGGGCTTGGGAAAAGGAAGTTGCCAAAGTTTTCGGCAGTCTTGGCGTGACGCCATAAGATAGATTGCGTGGCAACTCGACTCCGCAGTCGCTGACCGCATCACACGATTGATTTCAGTTTCTTCCGCCGTCGTGCCCTCGGCTTCCACTCCCCACCTTGCAGGATTTCGGCATTACGCTTTGCCAGCCCCGGGATGTCGAGTGGGGCGAATGCGATTTTGTCGTGGACCATCTCTTTCAGCAGGGTGGGATCGTGACGCATGTAGATGAGGTAGTTTTCCACGGCGGCTTCGTTCTCCAGGTAGTGCCCCATCGCAAGCTTCTTGTGGTCATCGCTGACCGTCTTCACGCAGGACATCGAAAAGGTGTGGCGTAGGCTGTGCAGCACGATCAGGGGATTTGTCACCCCGGCACGGTTTCGAAGGTATTCAGTGAAACGCTGGGACAGCTTGTCCGCTCGTCGTTCCCCGTTCTGATGTGGGATATCTTTGAACAGGTGAATGGAACCCAGACCACGGGCATGTTCCACGAAGGCGGAAAAACCGATGTCCATGATTTGTGGAACAAGCGGGGCCACACGATCAGACGACCACGTTTTGATACGTTTTCCCGTCCCGATGTTTTCTTCATCCTCGTCGTCGTCTTCATCTACTGCTATCGATGTTGTCAGTTTCAGATGCGGGGTAGGGGCATCCAGCACGACATCGGACAGATGCAGTTGGGCGATTTCGTTACGTCGCGCACCGGTGTAGTAGAGCAACAAGGGAACCCAGAACTCGGATGGCCGATAGCTGTTGTAGGTTTCCGGGTTGAAGGCTTTCAGAAGATCGTCTTGGCTGAACGGAAGACGGATGGGTGCATGGGAGCGTCTACCGCTCCCAGTGAAGCCGACGAACGGATTAGTCCACGAATTCAGATCATCCACGAAATCATCATGTTTCGCGACCTGATCGAGCACGGATTTCAGGCCACCTACCAGCTTGGCAACGGTATCTTTGGCCAGGACCAGGTGTTTGTTCTCTCGTGTCCAATCAACCTGATCCCGGAGTGGCAACAGCCGGATTGCGTTCGGTGGTCGCTTGGGTAGTTGACGCAAGAGGTCCCGGAAATCCTTGGCATGGGTGCGGCTGATCCTGTTCACATCGAGATCACCGAACAGTTCGACGAAACGATCAACTGCGACCCGGAACTCTTCGACACTGCCGACTGCAATAGGCTTGTCCGCATCCGATCTCGTCCGTTCGGACGTGAAACGCTCGAACGCCTTCGACAGACGCCGTTCGCTGATCTTCGGAACACGACCCAATGACCGGACTACTGGGCTTTCAGCGATCTCCGGGTTCGACTCCGCGTATTCGTCCGGGCAGAGGGACACCAACTTGTCCCAGTCGGGTGAGGGGATCGTGATCGGGATAGCACGTTCCTCAACAAACCGCCGGACCAGGCTGGCCAACTGATCTTTCGTCCGGATGATGGGTTCAGCGATCTCTTCACCAATCGGCTTCCCCATAGCCTCGAAGGCTGTCGGGAACCTCGACCCGAAGACGGCTTCCGGCATGGTGAAACCTACCCGCTCTTCATACCACAGCGACCAATCCACTGCGTGGTCTTCCAGAGCGTCTTCGGTGATCCGGCGGTATGTCCCGTTACGAGCCGCTTCGATGATCTTGTCGGTTTCCACCAACTTCACACGCAGTCGCCGTTCGGCTTCGGATTGACTATCCGTGCCCAACGATGAACGCCACGACTCAAAACCGATGATCTGCACCAGTTCAGTCGGGACACGACGGACAAACTGCCAAGTCTTTCCGCGCCGATTCAGATACTGTGGAATGGGCAATGTATCACTCCCTGTAGCACAGTTTGTATCACACCTCGAAGGCGAGGGTTCCCCAAAGACCCTTGAAAAACAATAACATATTGAGTGGAAAAGGTAAAGGGGAACCGCAAATGCGGTGTGGTAGGCCCGGAGGGACTCGAACCCCCAACCAAGGCGTTATGAGCGCCCTGCTCTAACCATTGAGCTACAGGCCCGCCTTTGGCGGAGCCGCCTTGGGACTGATTAGGCCAAGGTGGGGTCTGGGGTCAAGCAGTTGCGGGGGGGGGCGGGATGCTTTATGCGGGCGGCAAATCCGAACTTCGGGGGATAAGATGGCATCTGGGCACAACGGCTTGACCTATGCGGACGCGGGCGTGGATATTGACGCGGGAAATGCCTTGGTTGACCGGATCAAGCCTGCGGCCAAACGCACCCAGCGGGCAGGCAGCCTGGGCGGCTTGGGCGGGTTCGGGGCTTTGTTCGATCTGAAGGCTGCAGGCTATAGCGACCCTATTCTGGTCGCGGCCACCGACGGCGTGGGCACCAAGCTGCGCATTGCGATTGACACGGGCACTGTATCGACCATCGGCATTGATCTTGTGGCTATGTGCGTCAACGATCTGGTTTGCCAAGGGGCAGAACCGCTGTTGTTTCTGGATTACTTTGCCACGGGCAAGCTGGATGTTGAACAGGCGACTTCGATCCTCGAGGGCATCGCATTGGGCTGCGAGCGGTCGGGCTGCGCGCTGGTCGGCGGCGAGACGGCAGAAATGCCCGGCATGTACCATGGCGGCGACTTTGATCTGGCGGGCTTTGCCGTTGGGGCGATGGAGCGCGGCTTTGATCTGCCGCGCGGGGTGGCTGAGGGCGATGTGCTGTTGGGTCTGGCGTCAGACGGGGTGCATTCCAACGGCTATTCGTTTGTGCGCAAAGTGGTGGAGGTGTCGGGCCTTGGCTGGGACGCCCCCTGCCCCTTTGGTGACGGCTCCTTAGGTGCGGCCCTTCTCACGCCCACACGGCTTTATGTCAAACAGGCGTTGGCGGCGATCAGGGCGGGCGGGGTGCATGGGCTGGCCCATATCACCGGCGGCGGGCTGACCGAGAACCCACCTCGTGTTCTGCCCGAGGGCCTTGCCTGCCAGATCAACCTTGACGCTTGGGCGCTACCGCCGGTGTTTCGCTGGCTGGCAAGTACGGCCAATATGGCCGAGGCCGAGCTTTTGAAAACCTTTAACTGTGGCATCGGGATGATTTTGGTGGTTGATCATACGCGGGCAGAGGCCATCAGCGCGCTTTTGGCCGATTTGGGCGAAACCGTAATCCCCTTAGGTCAAATCGTGGCTGGGGAAGGTGTTGTCTACCAAGGCAAGCTTTTGTGATCCGCGTGGCCATCCTGATTTCGGGGGGTGGTTCGAACATGCGCGCATTGGTGGGGGATATGACGGGCGATCACCCCTGCCGGCCGGTGCTCGTCGCCTCGAACGATCCGGCGGCCGCAGGGTTGGCTTGGGCTGCTGGACAGGGCATTGCAACTTGCGCCGTTGATCATCGCGCCTATGGGGGCAACCGCGCGGGGTTTGAAACGGCCCTTTTGGAACCAATTTTGGCGGCAAAAC
>CAXNKP010000325.1:0-3715 GCA_964202815.1 Stagnihabitans sp.
CAAGGATGATCTTGATGAAATCTGTCGAAATATACACCACCCAAACCTGCCCCTATTGCCATGCGGCCAAGCGCCTGTTGACCAAGAAAGGCGTGGCTTTTACCGAGATTGATGTGGGCCGTGACCCATCCTTACGCGATGCCATGACCAGCCGCGCCAATGGTGGGCGCACCGTGCCGCAGATTTTCATCGGCAACCAGCATGTCGGCGGCTGTGATGATCTGCACGCGCTGGACCATGACGGCAAACTTGATCCAATGCTGGCTTGAAGCGCCATGCGGGTAGCCCTTGTTCAACTGACCGTCACCGACGACCCCGTGGCCAATCTGGCGGCAACCTTGGGCTTTGTGCGCCAAGCCCAAATCCAAGGCGCGCAATTCATTCTGACGCCGGAATGCACGAATGGCCTGTGGTCGAACCGCGCCGCGCAAAAAGCCCAGCTGCGCCGCGAGGAGGATGACCCCACCTTGGCCGCCCTGCGGGACGAGGTGGCAAAGCTTGGCATTTGGCTGCTGATAGGTTCGCTCGCACTGCTGACGGGAGATGCTGATGGGCGCTTTGCCAACCGGTCTTTTATGATCAGTCCGGATGGCGCTGTTGGGGCCCGCTATGACAAGATCCACATGTTTGATGTGAACGTGTCTGAGACCGAGGTTTACCGCGAATCGGCGGCGTTTCGTCCTGGAACCGCTGCTGTCATCGCCCAAACACCCTTTGCCCCCGTTGGGATGAGTGTTTGCTACGATGTCCGCTTTGCCACCCTTTATCGCAGACTGGCACAAGGTGGTGCGCAAATTCTGACGGTGCCTGCCGCCTTCAATCACATCACCGGTGCCGCCCATTGGGAAACCCTTCTGCGCGCAAGGGCGATCGAGAATGGCGCTTTCGTGCTGGCCCCCGCCCAAACCGGCTTTCACGCCGAAGCCAACGGCAAAGGTCGCCGCACCTACGGCCACAGTTTGGCCATCGGCCCGTGGGGAGAGGTGTTGGCCGATGGCGGCACGGAACCGGGCGTCACGCTGGTTGATCTTGACCTGTCCCAAGGAACTGAGGCGCGCCGCCGCGTGCCCGCTTTGGTGCATGACCGTGGCTTTGACGGGCCATGAACGAGCGGCTTGAGGATTTGGCCGTCTCTTTGTTTGGAGAGTTGTTGACGGCCGATCAACTGGCGCGCAACCGCATTTCCAAAGCCTTGCCCAAGGGAATGGAACTGTCGCATTTTTCCGTGCTTAACCACCTTGCTGGTGTGCAGGATGAACGCACCCCCGCCCAACTGGCCAAGGCCTTTCACGTCACGCGCGGGGCCATGACCAACACGCTGTCAAAGCTGGAATGGGCCGGCCATATCCACATCCGCCCCGACTGGGACGATGCCCGCCGCAAATTTGTAGCTATCAGCCCTGCTGGCCGCGCCGCGCGCGATGCAGGGGTGCAGGCCGTGGTGCCGGTGATCGGCGATCTTGTCAAAGCCTTGGGGGCCAACCGTGTGCGGGCTGTTTTGCCCGTATTGCGCGAATTACGCACACGGTTGGAGGACGGCGAATAATCGCTATTGCAGGGCGTTATAAACCGTCCGAGGGCCGGCGAACATGCCGGTAAACAGCCGCACTGTGTTGGCGGTGTTGATCAACGGGCTTTCGGTCACAAGCACCAAATCGCGATCCTCGATCAGGAAAGATCCAGCACTGAACAACCCCTCAGCCTTGGTCAAGTCAAAGGCAAAAACCATCTGCGCCTTGGGTGGCCCCTGTGTCGTCGTGACACTCACCGTTGCGGCAGGGTAGGCGCGCAAGACCAAAATCGCTTTGGGGTTGGCCATGTCTTGATTGACGCCTCCGATCAAAGACATCGCCTCAAGCGTTGTGACCGTGTCGCGGGGGAAATCTATCACAGCCTCTCGTCCCGCAGCCCCCAAGGACAGAAAATAGCGACTGTCAGGCTGCACAAAGATTTTGTCATTGCCGATCAAAGCTATGTCCAGTTCAGGATGAGACAACAGTTTTTTGGCAGCTATGGTATAAACCTTGCCACCGCGCTGCAAACTGACCTGCGGGTTGGACATATTGTATGCAATGCCGCCAGCTTGCGCCAAAACCGACGTGATCGTGACCGTCGCATCGCCCAAAGGCCGAACACCGGGGTTTTGAACACCCGAGATCACATGAACCGAATTCTGCAAACCGGCTACAACGTCCAGTTGCACTTGGGCGGACGGGATGGCCCCCCGGAGCTTGCTTTCCAAGAACTTGCGCGCGGCTGTGGCGGTTATCCCCGCTACCTCTACGTCGCCCACATAGGGAAGAAATATCGTACCCGCGCCAGTGACTTGCAGGTCTTGCAGTGGAATGACTTTCTGCCCAGCTTGGCCCAATAAAGACGATCCTTCATTGTCCCACACGGCAAGGCTTATCCGGTCGCCTGACTGAATAAGGGCGTCTGATCCCATCGTTTTGTGTGGGATCCAGTCAGAGTTTTGGCTGGGGTGGCTGTTGGGCCAAGATTGAATAATGCCAAGTGTTTCTTGCGTCACGATCTGAACGGCAAAGGTGGATGCGGTTTCGTTGGCACCCGCCACCACCTGCTGCATATTCGCTACGTCTTGCGGCGGGCTACAGCCAAACAAACCACAAAGCACAACGAAGGCAAAAAGCTTTTGGCCCCTGGGACCGAAAAAATTGATCATGTGAAATCCTTAAATCGCGCCGAAATTGACCAAGATGCGCGCAAGCCTATTAGCATACAGACCCTCTCCTCTTGGTCAGTTGAATTGCGCGGACGAACAGGCTGAACTTTTTTGGTTGCATACACTAAGGTTATCTCTAAAGTACATACGAATTTCGAGAGCGCAACCCATTGACCAAAACATTTCATCCCCTTTCTGCCTCAGCGCCCTTAGCGCTGGTTTGCTTGACGTTTGCGTTGTCAGCGCAGGCGCAGATGCGCCCTGGTCTCAACCTGTCGGGACAAACGGGCCTGATTGACCTGCCCTCGGGCGAGCAGTTGGCGGACGGCTACTTGTCCCTTACCCATTCGGACTTCGGGCCCATCGCCAGAAACGCCCTGCGATTTCAGATCACCCCCCGCTTGTCTGGTATCTTTCGTTATGTCGGCCTGCACGATTATGAAAAACACCTGTGCCAGCCCACCTGTGCTGACGGAAAAGATGCTTACACTTATTACGACCGCAACTTTGACATAAGCTATCAAATTTTGACCGAAGGCAGGTATCGGCCTGCTGTCAGCATCGGTGTGCAAGACTTTGTCGGAACGGGTCTGTATTCGGCTGAATATGTGGTGGGCACAAAGGCGCTAGGTCCAAAGTTCAAGGTTACGGGCGGGGTCGGGTTCGGGCGGTTGGGCAGTGACAATGCCTTTGGCCAACCCTTTGGTCCGCGTGAAAAGATCGACTTTGGCCTTGGTGGCACCATTTCTTACAAACAATGGTTTCAGGGCGATGCGGCTTTGTTTGGCGGCGTTGAATATCAGATATCCCCCAAATGGTCGGCCAAGGTCGAGTATTCGTCCGACGCCTATGCCAATGAATCCGACAAACGCAAGATCTTCGACCGCGCCAGCCCGATGAACTACGGCTTGGAATACCGACCCAACGCCACCTTCAGCCTTGGCGTATATGCGCTTTACGGCAGCGAAATCGGCGTGAATCTGAATACCGTACTCAATCCTGACCAGCGCCCACAAGGTGGCATTGGCGGGC
>CAXNKP010000326.1:0-3713 GCA_964202815.1 Stagnihabitans sp.
CGCGGCGCTTGTGGCGCGCAATCCGGGGCTAGATTGGGCTGCGCTTGATGATGTGATCTATGGCTGCGCCAATCAGGCGGGCGAGGACAACCGCAATGTCGCTCGGATGGCCGTGCTGCTGGCGGGGTTGCCGATCTGTGTGCCGGGGGTCACGATAAACCGGCTGTGTGGTTCGGGTCTGGATGCGGTTGGCACTGCGGCCCGCGCCATCCGCGCGGGTGAGTGCCAGATGATGATCGCAGGCGGCGTGGAAAGCATGTCCCGTGCGCCTTTCGTGATGCCAAAGGCGAACACCGCGTTTTCCCGCGACAATACCGTTTATGACACCACGATTGGCTGGCGCTTTGTCAATCCAAAAATGGACAGCACCTATGGCACCCACTCTATGCCGCAAACCGCCGACAATGTCGCGGCAGAGTTTGGCATCTCGCGTGCCGATCAGGATGCCTTCGCGCTGCGCTCGCAACAAAGGTACGCGGCGGCCGAGGCGGCAGGTCGTTTCGTACAGGAAATCATGCCGGTCATCCTGCCGCAAAATCGTGGCGCTGCCATTGTGCTGACCAGTGACGAACATCCACGCCCTGATGTCGCAGCGGAGCACCTTGCCAAACTGCGCGGGATTAACGGCCCTGATTTGACGGTGACGGCGGGCAATGCTTCGGGCGTCAATGACGGTGCGGCTGCCCTGCTGCTTGCCTCTGAGAGCATGGCCGCCCAACAGGGGCTGACACCGCGTGCCCGCGTGGTTGGCATGGCCGTGGCCGGGGTGGCGCCTCGTGTCATGGGAGTTGGGCCTATTCCAGCGGTGCAAAAGCTGCTGGCGCAAACTGGTCTGACGCTAGCGCAGATGGATGTGATCGAGCTTAACGAAGCCTTTGCCGCGCAGGGTCTGGCTGTGCTGCGCGGGTTGGGCCTCGCCGACGATGCGCCACAGATCAACCCCAACGGCGGGGCGATTGCCCTTGGTCATCCTTTGGGAATGAGCGGTGCGCGTCTGGCGCTGACCGCCACGGCCGAACTGCACCATCGCGGCGGGCGCTATGCGCTTTGCACCATGTGCATCGGTGTGGGCCAGGGCATTGCGCTGATCCTTGAGCGGGTTTGAAAAAGGGGGCTCTCATGACAGTTCACTATCACCAAGACGGCCGGGTTGGCGTGGTCACCATCGACAATCCGCCCATCAACGCGATGAACCACGCGGTGCGGCAGGAAATTGTCTCTGCGGTGGCGCGGCTGGATGCCGACCCTTTGATCGCAGCGATCGTTCTGGCCGGAGCAGGGCGCGCCTTTGTGGGTGGCGCGGACATCACGGAATTTGATCGCCCGGTGGAAAGCCCGTCGCTGCCAGATGTGATTGGTGCCATTGAGGCTGCACGCAAGCCTTGGGTCGCAGCCGTGCAAGGGGTGGCATTGGGGGGTGGGCTTGAGGTGATCCTCGGCTGCCATTACCGTCTTGCCGGGCCGCAAGCCAGCTTTGCCCTGCCCGAGGTCAATCTGGGTATCATTCCGGGCTCAGGTGGAACCCAGCGCTTGCCACGGTTGATCGGGGTTGACGCCGCGATCGGTGTGGTGGCTGAAAATGTCACCCTCAATGCCCAACGCGCAGCGCAGCTTGGTCTCGTCGCCAGCGTGATCGAAGGGGATCTGCTGGCCGAGGCTGTCCGTTTTGCCGCCGAGGTTGCCGCGCAACCCTTGCCTGCAAGCCTTGCAAACCTTAGCCCTGCGGCCGTGGATGACAGCGTTTGGCAAACCGCTGAAATCCGCATCGCCGCGAAATCCAAGGGAACAGCTGCCCCGCTGCTGGCGCTGGCAGCTGTGCGACATGGGGTGGAACACGGCTTTGCGGCAGGCCTTTTGGAGGAGAGAGCCACCTTTCTGCGCCTGCGTGCCTCTGCCGAATCCGCCGCCCTGCGCTATCTGTTTTTTGCCGAGCGTGCCGCACCGCGCCCGGCCTATCTCAAAGACATCGCGCCGCGCCCGATCCATGGAGCCGCCGTCATCGGCGGTGGCACGATGGGCGCAGGCATTGCTGCGGCGCTGCGCAACGCGGGCCTGCCTGTGGTGCTTGTGGAACGCGATCTCGAAAGCCTTGCACGTGGGATGAGCACCCTCGCCTCGCTTTATAATACTGCGGCCCGCAAAGGTAGCCTCTCTTCCGATGCGGCTGCCGCTCTCATGGCGGGCATCACCCCGGTTGTTGGCTACGCGGCTTTGGCCGACTGTGATCTGGTGATCGAAGCGGTGTTCGAGGACCTTGCCGTCAAGCGCGAGGTCTTTGCTGAACTGGTCAAGGTCTGCCGCCCTGACGCGATCTTTGCAACCAATACCTCTTATCTCAACCCATCCGAGATAGCGTCAGGCTTGCCCCACCCCGAGCGGTTCATCGGTCTGCATTTCTTCAGCCCGGCACAGGTGATGAAGCTGCTGGAGATCGTGCCTATCCCTGAAACCGCGCACGATGTGCTTGCCGCAGGCTTTGCTCTGGCGCGCCGATTGGGCAAAATCCCGGTGCGGGCTGGCATTTGTGATGGATTCATCGGCAATCGCATTCTGCGCCGCTACCGTGCTGAGGCTGAAGAGATGCTGCGGGCCGGTGTCAGCTTTGAGCAGATTGATGCCGCGATGCGCGGCATGGGGTATGCGATGGGGCCGTTCGAGATGCAGGATCTGGCAGGACTGGACATATCCTTCATGATGCGCGAAGCGGCCCGGGCGCGCGGCGAATACGTGCCAGAAACCCCCGCTGACATCTTGGTCCGCGCCGGGCGCAAGGGGCAAAAAGCGGGCGGTGGCTGGTACGACTACGCGCCTGGTGACCGCAAGCCGCAGCCCTCTGCAACCACCGCTTGGCTGATTGCGCCGTTGCTTGGCCCCAAGACAGAGATGGATGCGCACCAGATCACGTCCCGGCTGATCAGTGCCATGGCGGCAGAGGGGCAGGCGATCCTGTTGGAAGGCATCGCCGCCAAGGCTGAAGATATTGATCTGGTCGAAGTCCACGGCTACGGCTTTCCGCGACGCTTGGGCGGGCCGATGTTCCTGCAGGCCCGCAGCGTGCAAGCCCCGAAACCAAAATAGCCATCACATATCCCCGCACTCACCTTTTTCATCGACCGACATTGGCGCACTGCGGCCAGCGGTAAGACCATCCCGGTCCTAAACCCGTCAACATTGCTTGAAATTTGGCACTGTGGCTTGGGCTGAGACCTCGGATCAGGATGAAGCCCCTTGCAGTCGCCGAAAAAGGCTTTCAAATCTGGCGCAACACCTCGGCCTATGACCGTGCCCGCTTTTTGCGCCGCGCCGCAGATTTGGTTTGGCAGTGTGCCGATGCGATTGCCGAGATCATGACGTTGGAACAGGGCAAATCCTTGATGCAATCGCGGCTTGAAACGCTTTGCGGGGCCGACAGCATCGACTGGTTTATCGGTGAGGCCCAGCGCACTTAGACCAACGGCCCCAGATAGTGACCGTTGCCCAGTCTGCGGACATGATCGCGTTTCTCTGCCGGGTCGTTCGCGAAGAGGTTCCAGGCTGCGGTGGATTGGCCGAGGATTTTAGCGTAGCGGTCGAAGAAGGTGTTGGTGCGCTTGATGGCACGCAGACCTTGCCAGACGTTTTCGAACGGGTTGAGATCGAAAGAATAGGGCAGCGGGACGATCAGTGTGATTTTACTGTGCACGAGCCGGTCTTTGCCGCCGTGCCATCGGGTA
>CAXNKP010000327.1:0-3701 GCA_964202815.1 Stagnihabitans sp.
TAAGTCGTATATGCTCTAAAGCCAAGTGAATCGCTGCATCAATCTTAACATTATCTTGGCTCATGCGGGTCTTATCCTCATGTGTTGGTTGTTGTCTGCGGGCGAAATTTGTTGCGGCGGTGTATCTTATACCGCTCCCACTCAGCCTACCCCAAAGTTAACACTTTAGCAAACCGTTTCCCTCCCTCTCCCCCCATGCTACTCTCCCACGCATCATGCCCAGCCTGTGTCGCGATTGCCTTTCTCTTTTCCCCAGCGGTGCGCGGTGTCCGGCCTGTCGCAGCCCTCGCATTGTTGCGCACGGCGAACTGGAAACCCTTTCCATCGCGCATATGGATTGTGACGCCTTTTATGCCAGCGTGGAAAAGCGCGATGATCCAGCCCTGCGGGATCATCCGGTGATTGTGGGCGGCGGGACGCGGGGGGTGGTGTCGACCTGTTGTTATCTGGCGCGCATTCATGGGGTGCGCTCGGCCATGCCGATGTTTCAGGCGTTGAAGCTTTGCCCGAATGCGGTTGTCGTCAAGCCGCGGATGCAGGTTTATGTCGACACCTCGCGCCAGATCCGCGCCTTGATGGAGGCTTTGACGCCAGCCATCGAACCCCTTTCGCTGGACGAGGCGTTTTTAGACTTGACCGGCACGGCGCGGCTGCATGGTGCGCCACCTGCGGTGATCTTGGCGCGGTTGGTGCAGCAGATCGAGGCGCAGGTGGGTGTGACGGGATCCATCGGGCTGTCGCATAACAAGTTTCTGGCCAAGATCGCTTCAGACCTTGATAAGCCGCGCGGGTTTTCGGTGATCGGGCGGGCCGAGACGGCGGAGTTTCTGCGCCCCAAGCCCTTGCGCATTTTGTGGGGCGTGGGGGCTGCAACCCAAGCCTCGCTGGAAGCTGCGGGCATGCGCACCATCGCCGACCTGTTGCGCTGGGATCGGGGCGATTTGCAGGCGCGCTTTGGGCAGATGGGCGAGCGGTTGTATCATCTGGCGCGCGGGGAGGATCATCGGCGGGTGTCGCGCGATGAAAAGGTCAAGTCGATCTCTAAGGAAACCACGTTTTTTGAGGATACCGCCAACCCCGACCTGCTGGACGGCCATATCTGGCGGTTGTCAGAACAGGTGGCGGATCGGGCCAAGGCCAAGCGTCTGGCAGGGCGGACGGTGACGCTAAAGCTGAAGCGCGGTGATTTTCAACTGATCAGTCGGCGCAGCACCTTGGGCGACCCAACCCAACTGACTGACCGCATCTACCGCGCCGCTTGCGAATTGTTTGCCCCTATGGTCGCCAAGGGCCCATTCCGGCTGATTGGCGTCGGGCTGTCTGACCTGTGCGGTGAAGACCAAGCCGATCTGTCACCTGACCTGTTAGACCCCGACGCCGCCAAGCGTGCGGCAGCCGAACGCGCCGCCGATGCCATTCGGGCCCGCTTTGGGCCAGAGGCGATTATCAAAGGGCGTTCGCTGCGCTGATCTACTCAGCCGCGATGGGCAGGGCTTGGCGGCCAATGTTGGCCAGTTCGCCCACCACGCGGTTGATCCGCTGGCAAAAGGCCGAGAAGTTGGGCAGCGGTTCTACCTTGCGCTCGTCCAAATAAAGCGAGCGGTCGATTTCCACCTGCACCACGTGTTTGTTGGAGACCGGATGCCCATAGGCTTGGGCGATATAGGCGCCGGCAAAGGGCGAATTGCGCGCCACACGAAAGCCTGCGGTGACAAAGATCGCCTCAACCTGTTCGACCACATCGCGCGCGGCGGCGGCACCAAAGCGGTCGCCCAGCACCACCTGCGGCGGCAGTTGGCCCGGGCGCATATGGGCTTCGATTGCTTCGTGCGGCATGGAGTGGCAGTCAATCACGATCGCCTCGCCAAAGGCGGCGTGGGTCTGGTCGATCAGACCTTGCAGGGCCTTGTGCCAGGGGTGCCAATGGGTATGCAGCCGCGCGTCCGCTTCGGCCCGCGATATTTTGCCGGAATAGATAGCACGGGCCCCTGCCACCACGCGGGGAATCACCCCAAGACCCGAGGCGATGCGCGGATTGTGTGCGCCGCGCGCTACCCCTTCGATCAAGGCGGGGTCAAGCTCTTCCGGGCTGCGGTTCATGTCGATATAAGCACGCGGCGCGCGTGCACACAAAAGCGGGGCGCCAAACAACGGAGCGCGGACAAAAAGCCTATCAATATAAGCATCTTCCGAGGAGCGTAGCACCAAAGGTGCCAAGGGGCTGGCCTGTAGAAAAGCTTGAGGATATTCGCGTCCGGAATGGGGCGAAGAGAAGATCACAGAGGTCTGTTGCCGCACGGGGCGGGTCAAGCGAAAGGCAGGGGCTTGGGAAAGCACGGTCATCTTGTCCTCCATCCTCTCTATATAGCGGAACATCGAGCGGTGGAGAAAGCCCTTGAACAGGCAGGCGACTCTGTTTAATAGACCCGACACCGACGCAGTTCCGCCCGCGTCCTTTTCTTTGGGCAAGGCGGCATCTGGCGGCAAGGCGGGCGGTTAGCTCAGCGGTAGAGCACTACGTTGACATCGTAGTGGCCACTGGTTCGATCCCAGTACCGCCCACCATTCATCGTTGGTCGCAAGACCGACACAGTTTTCAATTGGCGCGAGGACGCGCCGCGAACCAGAGGAGACAGCCATGAAGGTTGCAAACTCGCTCCGCTCGCTGAAGACGCGTCATCGCGATTGCCAAGTCGTGCGCCGTAAAGGCCGCGTCTATGTGATCAACAAGACGCAAAAGCGTTACAAGGCCCGTCAGGGTTGAGGATCGCTTTTCAGCACGGTTGATGGGCCGCCAGGGGAACCTCGGCGGCTTTTTCATGTCAGGATCAGGCAAACAATGCACCCCAACCCCGCCTTTCGCAAAACCGCCACTGACCATAATTTGGCTTTTGCACGGGCGCGGGGGTTTGGAGTTTTGTCTGTGAACGGGCCTGCGGGGCCGCTGATGGCCCATGTGCCCTTTTTGTTGTCAGACGATGGCGCAACCGCTGATCTGCATCTGGCACGGTCAAACGCCGTGATCGCCGCTGGCCTTCCGGCCCAAGCCGTTTTGGCGGTGATGGGGCCAGACGCCTATATCTCGCCCGATTGGTACGGGGTGCCCGATCAGGTGCCCACGTGGAATTACATCGCCGTGCATCTGCGCGGCACGCTGGTGCAACTGCCCGATGACGCGATGGACAGCCATTTGAACGCCCTATCAGATACGTTCGAGGCGCGTCTGGCCCCCAAACCTATCTGGAAATCGTCGAAAATGGGCGAAGGGGTCATGGACCGGATGAAGCGGATGATTCTGCCCTTCCGGTTGCAGATCACCGCCGTGGATGGCACTTGGAAGCTGAACCAGAACAAAACCCCCGCCGCACGAGCAGGGGTGATCGCGGCCCTTGAGAGCCAAGGCGGCACGCAGGCCGATATCGCGCAGGCTATGCGGGATGTGTTGGACGATTAGATGGCTTTTTGGGTTTCGCTCACGGTCAAGATGGTTAGGATGCGCCAACGTCTTCTTCCCATAGGGCCATTGTCATGAAACTTTACCACTCTCCCACCACGCCCTTTGGCCGAAAGGTCATGGCGCTGATCCTAGAAATAGGTTTTGGCGACAGGGTCGAGATTATGCCCGCCTCTGGCACGCCCCTGGCACCGGGCAGTATGCCGGTTGATCTGAACCCTTTGGGCAAGATCCCCGCCCTTGTGCG
>CAXNKP010000328.1:0-3675 GCA_964202815.1 Stagnihabitans sp.
AAGCCGCAGCCACGCAGCGAATCTCGGATTATTGTTCCGTCCCGCGAAACCTGTCGCCATATACAGCACCGAGGCTGCAGGGGATGTTGGTAGTCAACCTAGCAAGGAGCTTTGCTTTGACCAACACACCCTCAGCAGACCAATCGGCCCCAGCAGCATCGCAGTCAATGACCTTCGACAAATCGGCCGAATCCATGCGCCAGAACTCGGCCTGGATCGCCGGGGGGGTCAACAGCAATTTCCGCCTGAATATCTCGCCCACGCCTTTGGTGTTCGACCGCGGGGAAGGGCCCTATCTTTACGACATCGATGGCAACCGGTTGATCGACTACTATCTTGGCATGGGTCCCATGATCCTGGGCCACAAACCAAAGGTGGTGGTCGAGGCTGTCAAGGACCAGATCGATAAAGGCATCCTCTTTGCCGGACAATCCGCCGTCGAGGCTGAGGCCGCAAGGCTGGTCTGTGATATGGTGCCATCTGCCGAACGCATGCGTTTTGGCTCGTCAGGGTCCGAAGTTGATCAGGCAGCCCTGCGCCTGGCCCGCGCCGCCACGGGCCGCAGCAGGGTCATCAAGTTCGAGGGCCACTATCACGGCTGGTTCGACAACGTCCTGTGGTCAGCCGCGCCTGCGGTGGCATCGGCTGGTCCGGCCAACGCCCCGACCCCTGTCATCGGAAGCAAAGGGCAGCTTGCTGACACAGCCAATACCCTGACCGTTCTTCCGTGGAACGACCTTGAAATCCTTGAGGCCTATCTTGCCGCCGGTGATGTGGCGGCGGTCATCATGGAACCGGCGATGTGCAACCAAGGCTCCATCAAACCTGGCGCGGGCTATCTTGAGGGCGTGCGCGCCGCCTGCACCAAATTTGGCACGATCCTGATCTTTGACGAAGTCATCACCGGCTTTCGGCTGGCACCGGGCGGTGCCCAAGAGGTGTTTGGCGTGATGCCAGACCTGTCAACCTTCGGCAAAGCCATCGCCAACGGCTTTCCCGTGGCAGCGATCGCGGGCCGTGCGGATCTTATGGATATGTTTGTGACGGGGGGTGTTGTCCATGGTGGCACCTACAACGCCCAACCGGTCGCCATGGCGGCCACGGTTGCAACGCTCAAATCCCTGACCCCAGCGGTCTTTGCCAAGATCGGCCATGCGGGCACAGCCCTCGCCGATGGTTTTCGCGAGATCTTTGCCTCAGCGGGCGTCACGGCGCAGGTCGTTGGCTTTCCGCAGGTCTTCCACATCGCCCTTGGGCTCAGCGCGCCGGCGCGCAATGACCGCGACCTCGCAGCGATGAACCGACCGGCCTATGTTGCGCTGACCACGGCCCTTCTGCGGCGCGGTGTGCGCGCGCTAGAGCGTGGCGCGTGGTTCCTATCAAGCGAGCATGACGCGGGCGTGGTGCAAGAGACGTTGCAAGCCATGGCCGATGCTGTGCGCGAGCTTAAGGCCGCGGGCACACTTTAGTCCGCGGCCCCGCCTTGTTGGCCTGCAGTGCGCCAAACCTTTTCCTTGGCGGTCATCGCCAAGGAGCTTTGGGTCGTGTGTGTTTGCAGGGTGGCCCCCGCCATTTCAGGCCACAGAGCTTGACCTAAAAAACATGTTATTATATTAATATATTAAATTAGTGTCGGGGGCAGTCTTGGGCAGATGTGTAATTCTAGGCGGGCTTTTCCACGAAACCCATACCTTCCTCACTCAACCCACCCGCATCGCGGATTTCAAGGCTATGGCCCTGAACATCGGCCAAGCGGTGATTGACAACAATCTGGGCAACGGCTCGCCAACCGACGGGTTCCTTAGCACCGCGATCGACCTTGGCTGGACAATCCTTCCAACCATCCAGATGGCGGCCATGCCGGGCGGGACGGTGCAGGCTGAAGCTTTCGAAATGTTTCGCCAGACCTTCTTGCCGGCCTTAGAGGCGCGGCTTGACGACCTTGACGGGATCTTTTTGGTGCTGCACGGCGCGATGGTCAGCGAAGACAGCGACGACCCCGAAGGCGACTTGCTATGTGACATCCGCAGGCTGCTGCTGAAGCGCCACGTTGATATTCCGATCGTGGCCGTCATCGATTTGCACGCCAATGTCTCGCAAGCCATGATCGACAATTCAAGCGCCCTCATCGCCTACCGCGAGAACCCCCACAACGACGCCCGCGAGACAGCCGTCCGCGCTACCCGCCTTCTGGACACCCTTATGGACGATCCAGCCGTGACGCAGGTCCATTTGCCCACACCTTATGTGCTGCCACCAACCGGTGTGGGCAGCGCTGATGATCCGATGAAGGCGGTGCTGGCAGAAGCACGCGCCATCGAAGCCTCCGATCCTGACATTCTTAACATCAACGTCATGGCGGGCTATGCCTATGCCGATGTCGCCGACTGCGGCTTTAGTCTCAGCGCCGCCACGCGCGGCGATCCAGTGCGGGCCAAGGCCTATCTGGAAGACTTGCTTGGGGTCCTTACGGCCAATATCGCCAAGGGCTATCCGCGCGACGCGCCTCTGGGGGATGTGCTGGCCAAGATCGACGCCCTTCCCCCCGGCACGGGGCCCGTGCTGTTGGTCGAACCTGCCGACAATATCGGCGGCGGAACGCCGGGCGATGGGACGGACCTGTTGGGGCCGCTGCTGCACACCGGTCGGTGCGGTATTGTCGCGGCCATTGCCGATCCTGATGCGGTGGCGCAGTGCGTCGCCGCAGGTCTCGGTGCGCGCGTGACACTGAACATCGGCGGCAAGACTGATGCGCATCACGGGGCACCGCTGGCATTCACAGGACGGGTGCGCAATCTCACCGACGGGCGCTTTGCGCTTGAGAACAAAACGTCTCACCTCGCCTCAATGCTGGGCAGTCATGCTGAAATGGGCCCCTGCGCCGTGGTCGAGAATGCGCAGGCGGTGATCTTGCTCTCAAGCCGCAAGATGCCGCCGATGGATATGGGCCAGATGCATTCGCAAGGCATACGCCCCGAGCAGGCTGCCTATGTCGTGGTCAAGGCCGCCGTGTCGCACCGCGATGCCTATGGGCCCTTTGCCCGCGCCAGTTTCAACGTCGACAGCGCGGGGCTTTGCACAAGCACCCTGACCCGCTTGCCCTATGCCAAGCTTGTGGACAAAGTCATTGCGTGGCCGTGACGGCCGCCCTGCGGCGGTGCTAGATCTTGTTGGCCGCGTTCAGATCGGCGTCAAGCTTGGCCTTATAGGCTGCGAGGGCCTCGCTATCGGGCTTGGCGCTTGCGCCGTAGAATACAAAGCCCAACGCCCGACGCGACCGTGTGGCAGAGCGGTTGTGGCTGGCCCAATGCACCGTCTTGCAGTGATGCATCAACAACATCCCCGCCCCACCCGGCATGCTGACTGTGTTGTCGACATCGTCCTTGGTGCCGTAATCGGTAATCCCCTGCGAGAAGCCAAGAATTTCCGACCGGCCATGCGGTCGCCAGCCCGCGCCCAGATGCGACCCTGCAACATATTGCAGGCACCCATTTTCCGCGTCGACTGGTTCAAGCGCCAGCCACCCCGTCACGGCCTGTGGCGGCGTGATCTTGAAATAATACCCGTCTTGATGCGGCGGCGTTTGCTTGCCGATCCCCGGCGGCTTGTTGAAATATTCCATGTTCTGCGCAATGGCGCGCTCGCCCAGCGCAGTCTCGGCCAAGTCATGGATGG
>CAXNKP010000329.1:0-3673 GCA_964202815.1 Stagnihabitans sp.
CTCTAGCCCTTGGGTCACCTCGGCCAAATCTGAGGGGCGCGGGGTAAAGCGCCCAGCCGTGAAGGTTGCGATGTTTTGGGCATCGGCGGGATAGGGTTTGCCCCGCGTGTGCAGGCCCGCCACCCAGCGCCAGCCCAAAGTGTTTGCGGCCGCATCGCCATCCAGCAGATGGCGGTAAAAGAAATCTGCCCCCAGACGCCACGGCAACCCCAGCGTGAAAATCCAGATCGAGGCAAACCACATCCGCGCGTGATTGTGCAAATAGCCCGTCTCGACCAGTTCGGTGGCCCAAGCATCAAAACACGCAAGCCCTGTTTGGCCGTGCATGGCCCGTTCCACATCGCGCCGCAAGCGACGGTCGCGGTCTAGGGCGGCCAGATCGGCCTCTAGCTCCACGCGGTAGCTGTCCCAGACCTGCGGACGGCGCTCTAGCCAGCCCTTGAAGTAGCCGCGCCAAATTACCTCTTGGATGAACTTTTCCGCCTCTTCGGGGCCATGGGCAGCTAGCGCTGCTGCAACAAGGTCTTGTTCTAAAACCAACCTGCGCCGCACATAGGGCGACAGCACCGACACCGCCTTATGCGCGCTCGGTCCATGATCGGTGTTGCGGCCATTGGCATAGCGGCGGCCCATGCGGGGTATAAAAGCCGTCAAGCGGGCTTCGCCCTCGGCGCGGGTGGCTGTGAAGGGCGTCATCGGTTCCAACTTTTCCTTGCAAAGGATCAGATGACGCGGCGGCTTGAAATTTCAACCCATTGTGCGGGCGTCATGACACTGGCTAGGCCGAACGTGATTGAAGTGGGGCATGCAGACCAGATGGTTCAGCGCCAGAACCTGAGGCAGCCTGATCAGCGGGGTCTGTGGAACCTTCGCCTTCAGCCATCGGGCCTAGAGCCAAGGCAAAGGCGGCGCGCAGATCTTGGATCAGTTCATTCAAGGCGCGCTTTTGCAAGACCGGATCGCTCAGGCGCAGAACATAGGCCGGATGCCAAGTGATCAGAACCGGCCCTTGGTGCAATCCCTCCTCAACCTTTCCGCGCCTGCCGGATAAAGGGGCGTCATTGCCGGTCAGGGCAAAGGCCGCGATTGCCCCCAAGGCGAGCGTAAACCTTGGCCGAATAAACGCCAGCTCCAGCCCCAGCCACCAGCGACACTGGTCTACCTCGGTCCGATCCGGGGTGACGTGCAGGCGATGCTTGCCCTGCGGGGTGAATTTGAAGTGCTTGACAGCGTTGGTTAGCCAGACCTTGCCTGTGTCAACAGCGGCCGCAGTCATCGCCTGATGCAAGACCTGACCTGCGGGGCCTACAAAGGGGCGGCCGGTCAGATCCTCTTGATCACCGGGTTGTTCACCCACGATCATCAGCGCAGCGTCTATTGAACCCATGCCCCAGACTGACTGGGTTGCAGCCTCGCACAGCGTACACCTGCGGCAGGTCATGGCCGCCGTGCGGGCTTGGTCAAGCGTTTCGGGCAGAGCATCGTTTAATGGTAAAACCTGCGGCATCGCTGCGCGGTATCGGGTTGAGATCGCGGCGGCCCCGGGTCGCACCTGCGAGGCCCCCGCCGCATGCATGCGCTGCACCCGTGCCTCGGCATCTTTGAGCATCTCGGGGATCAGACGGGTTTCGGGCAGGTTCTTCCAGTATTTCTTGGGCATTTCCGAGCGCATCGCATCCAGCTTTATGCGGGCAGGGTTGAAGATATTGGCGAAATAGGTGGCCCAAAGACCCTCGGATGCATCATCGGGCAAGTCGGGGCGCGGGGCTGGGGGGCCGAAGGTCAGCTTGCCAGTCTCAAATTGCGCGGTCAGGCGCGGGGTGGCGATCATCCAGTCCATATCGGCAAAGCGCTTGGCAAAAAAGGTGCTGCCCGGTTCTAGCGTGTTATGTTCGGGTTCAAACCACGCCGCAAAGCGGCGGCGCGGGCCATCCGTCGCACATTCGCGAAAGCGCACAAATGCGTGCATCTTGTGGATGTCGCGGCCCACATTCTTGGCTAGCAGATGCAGGCGGCGCCCAAGTGGATCGGCCTGTGACAGGGGGGTTCCCTCGTGCCGGTCCAGCCGCCAGAGGGCCTGATACAGCAGGGCAAAACGCTCAGGCTCCGAATGCCAGATCACCGAACTTGCCAGGTGCACAAAGCCCTGCGGCACCAGAACCTGATGCGGGCCGGGGTTCTGCGGCAAAGGGCTGGTGGCAAACAGCCCGCCTCCGCCCGTCCAATCCATCTCAGCGGGCGCAATTCGGTGCGAGATTGCCAGCCGGGCCGCCGCACGCCAAGCCTCAAGGGTGCCGCGCTGTGGCAAGGGGGCGGCAAAGTTCAAAGCAGGCTCAGTTGCAATGGCGGGGGTGCAAAGCGGGCGCGCAGGTCGCGGCTGTCAGTCATAGCACCGGGTGTCCAGCCGGGTAGGGAGACAAAGGCCTTGGCCTTTTTCATCAGGGCGCCGATTCGCACAAGATCTTCGTAACGCAGCGCGCGGTTGCGGCGTGCGGCAATGATACGGTCAACTGTCTTGGTGCCAAAACCCGGCACCCGCAGAAGCATCTCTTTGGGGGCGGTGTTCACATCCAACGGGAACTGGCCACGGTGCTGCAAGGCCCAAGCCAGCTTGGGGTCAAGCTCAAGGTCCAGATGGCCAGCGGTGGCCCCCGTGGCAATCTCGTCGGCGCTGAACCCGTAGAACCGCAACAGCCAATCGGCCTGATACAGCCGATGTTCGCGTACCAAGGGCGGCTGGATCAGCGGCAGCAAAGCGGAGGCATCGGGGATGGGCGAGAAGGCTGAATAATAGACACGGCGCAACTTGTAGCCGCTGTAAAGCCGCGTCGCAGAGGTTAAGATCGTCACATCATCCGTGCCATCCGCGCCAATAATCATCTGGGTGCTTTGTCCCGCAGGCGCAAAGCGTGGCGGCTTTTTACCCGTGTGCGACACCTCTTTGGCGGCCTCCCCCTCCAGCCGCACCTGCGCCATGGTGGCGCGGATCGTTTCGGGCCGCTTTTCGGGCGCGAACTTGCGCAAAGAAGCGTCTTGCGGCAGTTCCACGTTGATCGACAACCGGTCCGCATAAAGCCCCGCTTGGCGGATCAGGTCTGGGGAGGCATCAGGGATGGTTTTCAGGTGGATATAGCCGCGAAAGCCGTGATCTTGCCGCAAGGTCTGCGCGATGCGCACCATATCGGCCATCGTTTGATCCGGTGAGCGGATGATGCCTGAGGACAAAAACAGCCCTTCGATATAGTTGCGCCGGTAGAATTCCAGCGTCAGCGACACCACCTCTTCCACCGAAAACCGCGCCCGCTCGACATTCGAGGACACCCTGTTGATGCAATAGGCGCAATCAAAGATGCAAAAATTGGTCATCAAGATTTTCAAAAGCGAGATGCAGCGGCCATCCGGTGTATAGGCATGACAGATGCCGCTGCCGCCGGATGATCCAAGGCCGCCCTTGCGGGAATCACGCTTTTCTCCGCCCGATGAGGCGCAAGAAGCGTCGTATTTCGCTGCATCCGACAGGATCGCAAGCTTGGTTTGCAGGGTCATTGTTGCCATAGGAGTTTATGTAATGTTCTTCTTATGTTCGTCAATGGCGAAGCAGTCCCTCAAGTCTTAACGGAATGCGGATTTAGCGCTGATGCAGGCGTTTTTAGGGTTTGGGCGCGCGTCGTGC
>CAXNKP010000330.1:0-3658 GCA_964202815.1 Stagnihabitans sp.
CCATCTTCGCCAGCACGTCTGCCCCAAGATGGCATTTGATCTGATGCCCGCCGGTCAGGGTTTGCAAGGGTGGCATCTGGCTGTCACACAAGCCCCCCGCCACGTGTGATTTCCACCGGCAGCGGGTTTGAAACGGGCAACCGGGGGGCGGGTTCATGGCCGAGGGGATATCCCCTTCCAGCACGATGCGCTTGCGGATCACCTTGGTGTCGGCCACGGGCACAGCAGACAAAAGTGCTTCGGTATAGGGATGGTAGGGCGGCTGAAAGACCTGATCGGTCGACCCCATTTCCACCACATGGCCCAGATACATCACCAAAACGCGGTCAGATAGATAGCGCACAATCGACAGATCGTGGCTGATAAACAGCAATGTCGTTTTGTTTTCGCGCTGAATATCCATCAACAGATCGGTCACCGCGGCCTGCACCGACACATCCAAGGCGCTGACAGGTTCATCGGCCACCACCACCTTTGCCCCACCTGCAAAGGCCCGCGCAATCCCCACCCGCTGCTTTTGCCCGCCAGACAACTGGCGCGGCATGCGTTCGGCAAAGGCGCGGGGCAGTTTGACAAGGTCCAGCAGCTCCAGCATCCGGTCGCTGCGCTCGGTATCAGAGGTGCCGATGTGAAACACTTCCAAAGCGCGGATGATCTGGCGACCTACAGTCATGGAAGGGTTCAGCGTATCAAACGGGTTTTGGAACACCATTTGCACCGACGACACCGTATCAACGCTGCGCTGTTGGATGGGCGTCGATTGCACCTGTTCGTCAAACAGCGTGATTGTGCCGGAAGTCGCCGTCTCCAGCCCCATCAACACCTTGGCGAAGGTCGATTTGCCACAGCCACTTTCGCCCACAATCGCCAGCGTTTCGCCTTCATGGGCTTCAAAACTCAGGGTTTCGTTGGCTTTCACCACTTTGGCATGGCCACCACCAAAGGCACCGCCGGAAACTTCATAGTATTTCTTCAAATCTGCCATCTGCAAAACCACTTTGCCGATGGGGGCTTTTTCTTTGACCACGCGCGCCTTGGGCGCAGCATTCCAATCAATCTCGTCCCATTTCACGCAGCGCGAGGCGTGGCGGTCATCCTTTGGCACATCGGCCATCGCCACATCGCCCGCATCGCAGCGCCCTGCTTGGAAGTAATCGCAGCGCGGGCCAAAGTTGCAGCCGTTTGGGCGTTCATGGGGCAGGGGGAAGTTGCCGGGAATGGAAATCAGGGGCCGTGCGTTCTTATCCGCACCGGGCAGCGGGATCGAGCGGAACAGGGCTTGCGTATAAGGATGGCGCATATCGTCAAAGACTTGGGCAACAGCGCCAGTTTCCACCGCCTCGCCGGAATACATCACGCAAAGCCTGTCGCAAACATCCATGATCAGGCCCAGATTGTGGCTGATAAACAGCATGGATGTGCCGTATTTATGGCCCAAATCCTTGACCAGATCGACAATCCCCGCCTCGACTGTCACATCCAGCGCGGTGGTGGGTTCATCCAAAATCAACAAAGCGGGTTTTGACATCAAGGCCATGGCGATGACGATGCGCTGTTGCTGGCCGCCCGAAAGCTGATGTGGAAAGGCGTTCAGAATGCGGTCTGGGTCGGGCAGGCGCACATCGGCCACGATTTGGCGGGCCAATTCCCACGCTTGCGCGCGCGCCATACCTTGATGAATCATCGGCACTTCAATCAGTTGCGCACCGATTTTCATAGCAGGGTTCAAAGACGCCATGGGCTCTTGATAGATCATGGCAATTTCAGACCCGCGCAATTGGCGCAACTCCTCCTCGCCCATCGTCACCAGATCGCGGCCTTTGAACTTGATCGACCCCGCCACAATCTGCCCGTTTTTGCCCAGATCGCGCATCACGCCCAAGGCCACGGTCGACTTACCACAGCCAGATTCCCCCACCAAACCCATGGCTTCGCCCGCCATGACTTGGCAGGAAAAATCCATCACGGCGGGAATTTCGCGCATACGGGTGAAGAACGAAATCGAGAGGTTCTCGATTTCAAGGATCGGTTGAGAGGCGTCCCAGATCGTGTTGGTCATCACATCCTCAATCCTTCAGGCTTTCTTCGCGCAGGCCATCGGCCAGCAGGTTCAGGCCCAAAACAAGGCTCATCAAGGCCAGTGCCGGCACCACGGCGGGGTGGGGCACCATCGACAGCAATTTGCGACCGGCGTTGATCGTTGACCCCCAATCCGGGCTTTCGGGGGTAACGCCAAGGCCAAAGAAGCCCAAAGTGCCCAATAGGATCGTGGTATAGCCAATCCGCAGGCAGTAATCCACGATCAGGGGGCCGCGCGCGTTGGGCAAAATCTCCCACAGCATGATGTACCACGCCGTTTCGCCGCGCGTTTGGCCCGCTGCCACATAGTCGCGCGATTTGATATCCATCACGATGCCGCGCACGATGCGAAACACGGTCGGCGCGTTGACGAACACGACCGAGACAAAGACGTTCAGAAGGTTCGGTTCCATCCCCCAAACGCCCAAAGGATCGGCGTTAAAGGCAAGGCCCGAATAGGCCCACAGGCCCAAAACCAGTGTGATGCCAACATATAGGTTGCGCTTTTTTGGATTGGTGTGAAAGCGCGACTGAAACAGGATGGCGAAAAATGCGATGGGGATCAGGAACAAGATCGCAGCCAAAACCACCGGAATGCCGGTGTCTCGGATCTCGGGCGTCACGAGCAGATAGAACAGCAAGATCACCGGAAAGGCCAAAACGAGGTTGGCCAGAAACGACAGCGCCGTATCCAAGCGCCCGCCGATATAGCCAGCTGGAAGCCCCAGCGTGATGCCCACCAAAAACGCAAAGGTTGTCGCTGCAGGCGCAATGATCAACACCTGCCGCGCCCCCATCACCATGCGGGAAAACACATCGCGCGCAAGGTGATCGCCGCCCAACAGGAACCACGGATATTGCCCCTCAGCCCCCTCGGGCACCACGGCACCGGGCAGGGGGTTCTTGACTGATCCCAACTGCGCCAAAGGATCAAAGGTCATGATCATATTGGCAAAAAGCGCGGTAAAGACCCAAAACATCACAAGTGCAAAGCCTATGATGCCCACAGGGCTGTCAAACAATTTGCCATAAAGCCCCAAGCGACGCTTAAAACGAAACGACAGCACAAAGGTTACAACCAGCGCCACCCAGACAGGCCAGAACTGCTTGGCCATCATCCCGAAAATTGCGGCCCAAGATAAAGGTTCGATCATATCAGCCCAGCCGGATTCGGGGGTTAAGAAAGACATAGCCGATGTCAGAGATCAATTGCGTCACAAGCACGAATATCACGGCCACAACAGAGGCGCCCAGCAACATCTCGATGTCGTTATTGCCCGCAGCTGTTACCAGCATCCAGCCGAAGCCTTTGTAATTGAACAGCGTTTCAACGATCACCACACCGTTCAGCAGATAGGGAAACTGCAACATGATCACCGTAAAGGGCGCAATCATTGCATTGCGCAAAGCGTGGCGCAGCACGACTTGCCGAAAGCCAACCCCTTTCAGACGGGCGGTGCGGATATATTGCTGCGTCATCACCTCTGTCATCGAGGCGCGGGTCATGCGTGCGATATATCCCACGCCGTAAAGCGCAATTGTGGCCACCGGCAACCCGAAATTCCAAAAGGTGATGTTA
>CAXNKP010000331.1:0-3631 GCA_964202815.1 Stagnihabitans sp.
AGCCCCTGCACAATCTTGCGCCACACCCAAGCGGCCCTGTGGCACCGTGCCCAAGGCGGCGGTCAACTGCGCTTGCGTCGAATAGCGTTCGTGAAACGGCGTGGTGATCACGCCGGGGGCCACTGCATTCACCCGAATGCCAAAGGGGATCAGCTCTTTGGCCAAACCGCGCGTCATGTCATGCACAAAGGCTTTGGACGACCCATAAAGCCCCGCCCCGCCCGAGGCCCCGTTGCGTGCCGCAATCGACGTGGTGTTGATGATAAACCCACTGTCATCTTTGGCTGCTGCCTTAAGATGTGGAATAGCCGCCGCCGTGGCGACCACAACGGAACGGGCGTTCAGGTCCATAATTTCGTCATAGTCCTTTTCGGTAGCGTTTTCATAAGTCACCCGCCGCACCATGCCGCCGGCATTATTGATCAGCCCATCCAGCCGCCCAAAGGCCGCCACGGCCTGATCCACAGCACTGCGCGAGCCTTCCCCCGTCGACATATCGGCGCGAATCAGATGGACACGGCCTTGGGCCGCGTGAATCTCATCCGCCAAAGCTTCGGCTGCGGTTTGACTTGCGTTGTAATGCAACCCCACCAGCGCCCCTTGGGCGGCAAAGGCGCGGGCAAGTTCGGCGCCGATACCGGTTGATGCGCCAGTGATCAGAACGGCTTTGCCGGCCAGATCGGGAATGCTTAGCGTTTGGGTCATGGGGTGGTCCTTTCAGGAAGTCGGGCACGAACGGCGACGCTGGCCAAAGCCACCGCCTGTTCAATGGTCATATCTGTGGTGTCGATCAGAAGGGCATCTTGCGCCGGACGCAAGGGGGCGTCTGCCCGCCCCATGTCGCGCGCATCGCGTTCGCGCAGTTCAGCCAGCACTTGCGCAAGATCGCCGCCGACCTCGCGCCAGCGACGCTCTGCCCGCACTTCGGCTGAGGAGGTGACGTAAAGCTTCACCTCGGCCTTGGGGCAAATCACCGTGCCAATATCGCGCCCATCTAGAATGGCCCCGCCGGCGGTGCGGGCATAGCGGCGCTGAAAATCGGTCAAAGCCGAACGCACGTCAGGGATTGCGGCAACACGGCTTGCAGCCTGCCCTGCGGCCAAAGAGCGCAGGTCGTCGCGGCCCAGATCTTGCGCTGTAAGATCCACAGCCGCCTGAACAGGATCCCCGCCCTTGGCCGCCACCGCGCGGTACAAAAGCCCGGTGTCCAGATAGGCAAAGCCAAACCTGTCCGCCAAAGCGCGGGCAATCGTGCCCTTGCCTGCGGCAGCGGGGCCGTCAATGGCCACAGTAAACTCCATTGGCTTGAACCACCTCTGCTGTGTCGACATAACCCTTGCCTGCGGCCAGTTCAGCGATTGCGCCAAGCTTGCAGCGCACCAAACAGCGCCAAAACAACGGCCACGATCACCGTGGCAAACTTGCCTTGCGTAAAGCCCGCAGCCAGCGCCACGGCCTGCGCCTCCACCTCAGGGCCCACGAGTAACATCCGCGCCACGGCCAGATTTTCCGCCAGATCGCACAGACCATAAATCAAGGCGGGCAGGAACCAGACCTGACCCCGCCCACGCAGGGGCAGGCAAAGAGTCAGCGTGAAAACAATTGGAAAAATCGTATCTGTCAGGCGGAACACGCCCTGATACAGCGCCGTCCCTGTCGGCGAAAGATGCTGCAAATAGATGCGCGCCTCCATCAAACCATAGCCAAAGGGGCGCAGATCAAAGGGCAGCGCCCCCCCGGCCTCGGCAATAAGCAGAGGCACAAGATAGCAAAGCCCGCCAAAAGCTGCCAGCGTTACCAAAGGAAGTGCCCAGTTAACACTCTTCATTGCGCCCCCTCACCTGTTGTGTTCCAAGGCATCATGGGTGGATGTGGTCGTCAATCCGCGTCGTGGGTCAAAACAGCGCCAAGACCGGTCATGAGACCCTCAAAGATCGGGAAAGACGTCACAATCGGCGAGGCATCGTCGATCGACACCGGCTTTTTGGCCGCCATGCCCGCGATCAGAAAGCTCATCGCGATGCGGTGGTCGATATGGGTCTTGGCCGTGGCCCCCCCCGGCATGCCACCCGCGCCCAAGCCATGCACAATCAGCGTGTCTTGGTCTTCTTCAACCCGCATCCCGCAGGCTTCCAAGCCGCGCGCCATGGCGTCGATCCGGTCGGATTCTTTGACGCGCAATTCCTTGACCCCGCGCATCACCGTGGTGCCCGTGGCAAAAGAGGCGACCACCGACAAGATCGGATATTCGTCGATCATCGAGGGCGCGCGCTCGGCAGGCACCTCGATCCCCTTCATATCGCCCGAAAAGCGCACACGCAGGTCGGCCACAGGTTCGCCGCCTTCGGTGCGGGGGTTTTGGAATTCGATATCCGCGCCCATTTCTACCAAGGTCAGATACAAGCCGTTGCGCGTCAGGTTCTGGCTGACACCGGGCACTAGAATGTCTGACCCTTCGACAATCAACGCCGCACAAACCGGAAACGCCGCCGAGGACGGATCGCGCGGCACCGCCACCGACTGCGGGCGCAGTTCGGGCTGGCCGGTCAGGGTGATCACATTGCCCTCAGCGGTCTTTTCCACACTCAACGCCGCACCAAAGCCCAAAAGCATGCGTTCAGAATGGTCGCGCGTGGGTTCTTTTTCGATCACAACCGTCTGGCCCGGCGCATTCAATCCGGCCAGCAGGATAGCGGATTTGACCTGCGCGCTGGCCACAGGCAGCGCATAGCGCACGGGGACAGGGTTGGCCGCCCCCACCACCGTCATCGGCAAACGCCCACCGTTTCGGCCATAGGCTTGCGTGCCAAACAGTGACAACGGGTCAGTCACCCGCCCCATCGGCCGTTTGCGCAGGCTGGCGTCGCCGGTGAAGGTGGCGGTGATGGGTGTCGTGGCCATGGTGCCCATGATCAACCGCACGCCCGTGCCGGAATTGCCACAATCAATCACATCGGCAGGTTCGCGAAATCCGCCCACGCCCACGCCCTGCACGCTCCACGCGCCGGGGCTGTGGTGGGTGACGGTGGCCCCAAAGGCCTGCATCGCCTTGGCGGTATCCAGCACATCTTGCCCTTCCAGCAGGCCGGTGATGCGGGTTTCGCCAATCGCCATGGCCCCGAAGATCAAAGCGCGGTGGCTGATCGACTTGTCGCCCGGCACGGCAGCGGTGCCTTTAAGCGGGCCGGATTTATGGGCGGTCATCGGTTGGACGGTGCCGTGGGCAGACATGGAAAGCTCCTGCGCAGTGAATAGGCGGGTGATAGTACAGATGGCGCGCAGGGTCTACAGGGCAGCGCCGGGTGCGCGGCAATCAGATGCGGCGAAAGGTCAGATAATGCGGCGGGCGACCCTCGCGCAGGGCTTTTTGCTCATAGCGGGTGGAAAGCCAATCCTCCCACGGGGTACTGCCTTGGTGGACCAGTTCAAACCCCGCCTGCGGCACCTCTTCCAGCGTCTGGCGGACGTAATCGGGAATATCGGTCGCCACACGAAATTCCGACCCCAAGGCCGTGATCTTGGCCAGCGGAAGCAGATATTCCTGCGTCACCACGCGGCGGCGGTGATGGCGCGCCTTGGGCCAAGGGTCAGGGTAGTTGAGGAAAACCTTCGACAGGGCGGCGGGGGCCAA
>CAXNKP010000332.1:0-3630 GCA_964202815.1 Stagnihabitans sp.
CAGGAGAGTTGGACTGGCTGACCATCACATCGGCTGAGGCAGCACCTGTCAGGACACAGACGGCCAAGGTGGCCAAGGTCCTCCAAAGGGGCAAGCGCATTGTTCTATGTTCCCGGTTGTTACCAAAAGCCGCCACTTGCCCCCCAAGACTAGGGTCACGTCGCGAGCGGTCGGGCTAGATAGGAAAACGGCGGGGGTCTACCCAAAGGGCAAAATTGCCACAGGTTCTGCGCGAATCTGCGCGGAAATCCGCCGGAAACGCATCGTTTCCGGGTCGAAAATAATAATCAACACACTGATATTGCGTATTATTCCTGTTCTTGGTTCAAATCGGCCAAAGCCAGATGGGCCGCCGCCAATCGCGCCAGAGGCACCCGATAGGGCGAACATGAGACATAATCGAAGCCTGCTTTGCGGCAAAAATCGATGGATTCGGGGTTGCCGCCATGCTCGCCGCAGATCGACAGGGTCAGGTCTGCGCGCGTGCGTCGGCCCCGTTCTGCCCCGATGTGCAGCAATTCGCCCACCCCGTCGATATCTAGCGACAAGAATGGGTCTTCTGGAAAAACGCCCTGTTGCACATAGGTCGACATAAAGCGCCCCGCGTCATCGCGCGACAGGCCATAGGTCATCTGCGTTAAGTCATTAGTGCCAAACGACAAGAACGCCGCATGCTGGGCGATCTCGCCCGCGCGCAGCGCGGCGCGGGGGGTTTCGACCATCACACCCAGTTTATAGTCGAAATTCGTGCCGGATTTGATGCGCACGGCGGCGGCCACGGCGTCGATGTTGGTCTTGACCAGTTCCACCTCGCGCCGCGCAGACACCAGCGGGATCATGATTTCTGGCACCACCCCAAAGCCCTGCTTGGCCATGTCCACCACGGCCTCAAAAATGGCGCGGGCCTGCATGTCGTAGATTTCGGGCAGCACCACGCCCAAGCGCACGCCGCGCATGCCCAGCATGGGGTTGGCTTCTGACAAAGCCTCGGCCCGGCGGATCACTTCTGACAGGGGGCGGTCGAGTGCCTCAGCCAACTCGCGCAGCCCTTCGCGGCTTTGCGGCAAGAATTCGTGCAGCGGCGGATCAAACAGGCGGATGCAGACGGGCAGGCCCTGCATGATCGAGAACAATTGCACAAAATCGGCGCGTTGCATGGGCAGCAGGCGGGCGAGGGCTGCGGCGCGATCTTGCGGGGTGCCGGCAAAGATCATCTCGCGCATCACGACAAGGCGGTCTTCGTCAAAGAACATATGCTCGGTGCGGCAAAGGCCAATGCCCTGCGCCTCGAACCGCCGCGCGGTTATGGCATCGGCGGGCGTGTCGGCATTGGCGCGCACGCCGATGTCGCGCACAACATCGGCCCAAGACAGCAGCTTGCGAAAGGCATCGTCAAGGGCTGCTGCCAGCAAAACGGCGCTTCCTGCCAGAACTTCGCCCGTGGTGCCATCAACCGTGATCTGGTCGCCTTCCATCAGCACACGGCCATCGGCCACGGTGATCTTTTTCTCTTTCGCATCCAGTCGCAGGCCGGATGCCCCCACCACACAGGGCACGCCCAAACCGCGCGCAATCACGGCAGCATGGCTGGTGGTGCCGCCGCGTTCGGTCAAGACACCGGCGGCAGAGTTCATGCCGCGAATATCTTCCGGCTCTGTCTCGCGGCGGCACAGAATACACGCCTCGCCCCGCGCAGCATGGGCTTGGGCGGCGGCAGAGGAAAAGACGATCCGCCCCGTGGCTGCCCCCGGAGAGGCCGCGATTCCCTTGGCCAGCACATCGCGCGGTGCGCGCGGGTCGACTTGGGGGTGCAAAAGCTCGGTCAGGCTGCGCGGTTCGACGCGCAAGATGGCTTCGTTCTGGGTGATGATGCCGTCATCGGCCAAGGCCACCGCGATGCGCAGGCCCGCACGGGCAGAGCGGGGCACTTTGACAGCGTCGATCACCGATAATGTGCCGTCTTCGATGGTGAATTCGATCTGCATTTCTTCGCGCAGCTTGGCGCGGCAGGCGGTGCCGTAAGCTTTGAGATCGGCGAAAATCTTGGGCGAGAGGTCTTCCAGCGAAGGCCCCCGTTCATCGCGTGTCAGATACAGCGCATCGGTTTCTTTCAGCGCCGCTCGGCCTTGGGCTTGGCCAAGATATCGGCCAATGATTTGCGGCTGGCCGGTGATAGGGTCGACAAACTGAATGACACCCGCGCCTGACAGGCCTTGGCCGATGCCTTGGGCCATGGTTTGCACCACCAGCCCCAAAGCCGCCGCTTCGGGCGCGCCTTTGGCTTGGCGCAAAAGGCGGGCGGATGTCCCCTCCCACGCGCGGGCCATGGAGCGCAGGACTTCGGTCAATTGACGGGCGGGGTCTTGCGGGAAGGGTTCGTCAAGCTCGCGCTCGTAGGTGCGCAGGGCTTCGCGCAGGGCCTCGGCCTTGTTCAGGCCGGGGGCGAACAGGTCTGGGTCAAGGCGGGCCACATGGGTGGCATAGGCTTGCACAAAGCGCAGATACAGCGCATCGGCGGCGGGTTGGCCATGGGTGTCGCACAAGGTGCGGTGGCGGGCGGCATTCATGCCAACATTCAGCAGCGTGCCTGGCCCGCCCCAGTTGGGATTGGCGGGCGAGGGGCGCACCGACACCAACGGCATGGCGCCGAAATGGGCCAGAATGGCGCTGGTATCCACCGCAGTGCCCTGCGCGATGGCGCGGACAGTGGCAGAGGGCAGCGCCACGGTCTTGGGCACTGGCAGGTTCAGCCGGATCAAACGCTGCAAACATTTGGCGCGCCAGCCATAGGCGTCAGCCTTCATCTGGGCGGTGGGGGTGATTTCTGCGTATTCGGGGAAGTTCTGCACTGCAGCGCCTTTCGTTTGCGCGTGCAGGATATACCTTGTGCGCTTTGGTGCAAGGGCTGAGGCTAAGGGCTTGGTGGAAAGCTGAAAAACACCCGAGGCGAAGAGGCTGGTGGGCACCCCCCGCACCCGCGGCCTAAGAGCGGGGGTTTCACACCCCCGCGCCCCCGTGGGATATTTGGGCACATATGAAAGGGGGGTGCGGGGGGTTAGCCTTCTACCTTGGTCAGATCGGCCACGCCCGAGCAGATGGCGCGGATGCGGTGGAGCAGGTTCAGCCGGTTGCGGCGCAAGATCGGGTTGTCAGAGTTGATTTGCGTGGCGTCCAGGAAAGCGTCGATCGGCGCGCGCAGGGCCGACATGGCCCACATCGCCTCGTTAAAGTCTTCGTGCGAGACGGCGGGGGCGATTGTCGCCTCGGCCATGTCAAGCTTGGCGAAAAGGTCGCGCTCTTGGGCGGTTTCGGCGAATTTGATATCAGCGCCGTAGGAATATTCCACGCCGTCTTTCGCCTCGGCTTGGGTGAGAATCGCGTTGGCGCGTTTAAAGCCAGCCAAAAGGTTCGGCCCGTCTTCGGTTTTCAGGAAGGCGGCGAGGGCTTGGGCGCGGTTGACCAGCAGGGTCAGGTCGTCATTGCCGGGCATGGCAAGGCAGGCGTCTATAAGATCGTGCCGCAGGCCTTGGTCTTTGAGGAAGACTTTGAGGCGGTCGTGGAAGAACGAGAGGAGGTCTTGTCGACGTTCCCCAACCACCCAAAGATATTCAAACCCAAGAAGCCCCAATT
>CAXNKP010000333.1:0-3617 GCA_964202815.1 Stagnihabitans sp.
GCCTATGCGTTAAGGTCCGGCGGCTTTGCAGCGCCGGGCCTTACTTAGGGAATAGTCTAAGAAAGGCAGCTTAGGCCGTCAGGCCCTTGGGCTCTGCCAAGCCATTGGCGCGGCAGCAAGCGGTAAGCGTGTTGGCCAAAAGGCAGGCAATCGTCATCGGCCCCACGCCACCCGGCACGGGCGTGATCGCCCCCGCCACGGCGGCAGCGCTTTCGTAATGTACGTCACCGACCAGCTTGGCCTTACCATCGCGCTCGATCCGGTTAATGCCCACGTCAATCACCGTGGCGCCGGGCTTGACGTAGGCGCCTGTAATCATCTCAGCCCGGCCCACAGCGGCGACCAGAATATCGGCCCCACGGCAGACGGCCTCCAAGTCCTTGGTGCGCGAATGCGCGATCGTCACGGTGCAGCTGTCACCCAACAGCAATTGCGCCATCGGCTTGCCCACGATGTTTGACCGCCCGACCACCACAGCATTCATCCCCGCAAGCGAGCCATGATGATCGCGCAGCATCATCAAGCAGCCCAAGGGCGTGCAGGGCACCATCGACTTTTGCCCTGTGCCCAGCAAACCGACGTTCGAGATGTGGAACCCGTCTACATCCTTGGCCGGATCAATCGCATTGATCACCAGATCAGAATTCAAATGCCCCGGCAGCGGCAGTTGCACCAAAATGCCGTGCACAGTCGGGTCGGCGTTCAATTGCGCGATCAGCGCCAGCAGATGCGCCTCGGATGTCGACACATCAAGGCGATGTTCAAACGAGTTCATCCCCACTTCGATCGTCGAGGCGTGCTTGTTCTTGACATAGACCTTGGACGCCGGATCTTCGCCCACCAGCACCACGGCCAGACCGGGAACGATGCCGTTGTCGGCTTTCAGCTTGGCAACCGCCTCTGCCACTTGGGCGCGCACGCCTGCGGCAAAGGCTTTGCCGTCGATCACTTTGGCTGTCATGTCGGGTCTCCATAGCCTGCGACCAGTCCGGCGCGGCAGAGGTTGCAAAAAGGCAAACCGCCGCCCCGTTCAGGGGGCGGCGGCGTTTTGAGTCTTAGAACAGGCCTTCGACAAAGCCCTGATCGTTCAGGCGGATCACCTCGGCTGAGGGGACTTTGGGCAGGCCGGGCATGGTCATGATCTCGCCGCAGATGGCCACGATAAAGCCCGCACCCGCCGACAGGCGCACTTCGCGCACGGGGATGGTAAAGCCTGTGGGCGCGCCGCGCATGTTGGGATCGGTGGTAAAGCTGTACTGGGTTTTGGCCATGCAGACAGGCAGATGGCCGTAGCCCGCAGCCTCCCACGTTTTCAGCTGGTCTTTGATCGACTTGTCAGCATCCACACCATCGGCGCGGTAGATGCCCTTGGCGATGGCTTCGATCTTGGCAAAGAGCGGCATGTCATCGGGATAAAGGGGTGCGAAATTCGCCAAGCCGCTTTCAGCCAGTTTAACAACATGATGCGCCAGATCTTCGATCCCGGCAGAGCCTTGCGCCCAATGCTTGCACAGAAACGCGGTCGCGCCTTGTTCGGCGACATAGGCTTTGACAGCTTCCACTTCGGCATCGGTGTCTGAGAAGAAGTGGTTGATCGCCACCACCACCGGAACGCCAAAGCCTTTGACGTTGGCAATGTGACGGCCAAGGTTGGGGCAGCCTGCCTGCACAGCGGCCACGTTTTCGGTGCCCAGATCAGCCTTGGCCACGCCGCCGTTCATCTTCATCGCGCGCACTGTGGCCACGATGACGGCAGCAGCGGGCTTCAGGCCAGCCTTACGGCACTTGATGTCGAAGAACTTTTCTGCGCCCAAGTCAGCGCCAAAGCCTGCTTCGGTGACAACATATTCGCCCAAACGCAGGGCTGTCTTAGTGGCGATGACAGAGTTGCAGCCATGCGCGATATTGGCAAAGGGGCCGCCGTGCACAAACGCGGGGTTGTTTTCCAGCGTCTGCACCAAGTTCGGCTGCATCGCGTCTTTTAGCAGGACGGTCATCGCGCCGTCAGCCTTGATGTCGCGGGCGTAGATCGGTTTTTTCTCGCGGGTATAGGCCACAACGATGTCGCCCAAACGCTTTTGCAGATCGTCCAGATCGTTAGACAGGCACAAAATCGCCATAACTTCCGAAGCCACGGTGATGTCAAAGCCGGTTTGACGCGGGAAGCCGTTCGACACACCGCCCAAGGACACAACGATATCGCGCAGTGCGCGGTCGTTCATATCCATCACGCGGCGCCACATCACGCGGCGCTCGTCGATATCCAGGCTGTTGCCCCAGTAAATGTGGTTGTCGATCATCGCCGACAGCAGGTTATGCGCCGAGGTGATGGCGTGAAAGTCGCCCGTGAAGTGCAGGTTCATCTCTTCCATCGGCACCACTTGGGAATAGCCGCCGCCTGCAGCCCCGCCCTTCATGCCAAAGTTCGGGCCAAGGCTGGCCTCGCGGATGCACACGATGGCCTTTTTGCCGATGCGGTTCAGCCCGTCGCCCAAGCCCACAGTGGTAGTCGTCTTGCCTTCGCCAGCGGGTGTGGGGTTGATGGCCGTCACCAAGATCAGCTTGCCCATCGGCTTGCTTTCCAAGGACTTGATGAAAGTTTGACCGACCTTGGCCTTGTCGTGGCCATAGGGCAGAAGATGCTCAGCCGGAATGCCAAGCTTCGCGCCAATCTCCATGATCGGTTTTTTCGTGGCTTCGCGTGCAATCTCGATATCGGTCTTAAAGGCCATGTCTTACTCCCGGGGGGCAAAGGGCTGCTCGGGTCGGTCATAGCGAAGGATGCGACCTATCCAAGTCGCTTTTCCGACACAGCCCACGCCAAATTCGCCAGAGAAGGTTTCCGATAGGAAAGATTATTACCTTTGGGGAAAGACGGCTACCTTCGGCGTCGCCTTAAGCCTTGCGCGCCTCGTCCAGATGGGCCCAAACCCGCTGGTCGGGGATATGCAGGCGCAGGCTGTCGCCCAAGGCAAAGCTGCCCTCGCGCTCGACCCACGCCACCACCCCGCGCCGCCCTTTTGCGGCTGCGGCAAAGGAGGCCCCAAAGCCCGGATGCTGTGCCTCGATCGCGCGAGAGGGGATGGTGCAGGGGCGGTTGTTCAGGTTCACCACCAAAGTTGCCCCCGATGCTCCCTGTAGGCGGCTGCCGGGGGGGATATGGCTAAAATCGGGAATGCCCTCGACCACCATCGTCGCCCCCAGCAGGCTGGGCGACAGGCGTTCCAGCCCCATCTTGGCCGCAATCTGCGCCATCTCTTCTGCCGACAGGATCGACACCTGCCGCGTGTTGGCGATGGGGGTGTTCTTGCGGTAAAGTGGGGTCATCCTTGTGCAAGATGGCACGGATATGCCCTCGTGCGTCTCACCCTCAATGCCTGCAAACGTGGCCTTCAGGCTTTGGGACGGTTCGGCGTGCAGCAGGTCATAGGTGCCAATCATGCGGCCCAGAAAGGTGATACTGCCGAAGTAGTCGGTGGTTTTGAGAATGGGCATGGGTAAGCTTTCCGCGAAAAATTCCGATTTGGGCCAGCATAGAGCGAAAAGAAAGGCCCCGAAACCTAGGGTTTCGGGGCCTGTGTCAGATCAAGGTTGCGATCAAACCGAAGGCTCCGGTT